>DASQMT010000309.1:0-16684 GCA_035645355.1 Solirubrobacteraceae bacterium
GCCCGAGCGCCAAACTTGAAGCCTGCGGCCGCTCCGATCCTTCTCGCCCGGCACGGAGAGACCCCCGACAACGCGGCCGGCAGGATCCTCGGCCGGCGTGACCCGCCGCTGAGCGCTGCCGGCGTCTCACAGGCCGAGCGCCTGGGCCGGACGCTGGCCGACGCCGGGCTCGTGGGGCTCTGGACCTCGCCGCTGCAGCGCGCCCGCCAGACCGCGGAGATCGCCGGCGCCGTGCTCGGCCTCAGGCCGGTGGTGCTCGACGAGCTGGTCGAGTCCGCGCGCGGCGAGTGGGAGGGGCAGGCCGTCGCGCGCATCCGCGGGCAGGATCCCGACGCGCATGCCGCGTTCGTGCGTGGCGACCCCGGGTTCGCGTTCCCCGGCGGCGAGTCGCTGCGCTCGCAGCGCGACCGCACCCGGACGGCGCTCGAGATCGTCGCGTCAGCGGGCGTGCCGGCGCTCGTCGTCGCCCACGCCGGCACGATCCGGGCGGCGCTCGCGCTATGGGGCCGCGCGCTGCCGCCGGAAGCGGCGCTCGCACACGGCGAGGTCGTCGCCGTGCTGGGGCCGGGTGGCTGACGGCTCAGTCGGGCCGATCCTGGGGCGTGCGGAACTCGCCCCCGTCGATCAGCTCGATGCGGTAGCCGTCGGGGTCCGCGACGAACGCGATCAGCGGCAGCTCCTCGCGGTCGCCTGGGTGGTAGGGCGGCTTCTCGGGAGCGACCCCGAGCGGCTCGAGGTCGGCCAGCACGGCGTGGATGTCCTCGACGGCGATGGCCATGTGGTTGTAGCCCGTGCCGAGGTCGTAGGGCTCGTCGTGACCGCGGTTGACCGTCAGCTCGAGCACGTCACCGCCGCCCGGCAAGCCCATGTAGACGTTGTACGCGGAGCTGAAGTTCAAGCGGCCGCGCGGCTCGAAGCCGAGCGCGCCGTAGAAGCGCTGCGACGCCTCCGGATCGCGCACGCGCATGCAGGTGTGGACGAACTGACGGCTCATGGGGCCTCCTGGTTGTCGTGGCTTTCGGCGAGCAGCTCTGCGAGGTGGATCGCGCGCACGCGCGAGCGCCGGCGCCGCAGCCCCGCCTGGAGCTGGCGCAGGCAGCCGGGGTTGACGGCCACGACGAGATCGACGCCGGCGGCCTCGATCTGGTCGAGCTTGTCGTCGAGGATGCGCGCCGAGTCGCGCGGCTGCAGCAGGCTGTAGGTGCCGGCCGCGCCGCAGCACTCCGCGGCGGACGGCAGCTCGACGTACTCGCCGACGGCGGCGATCAGCGCGCGCGGCTCGCGGAAGACGCCCATGCCGTTGCGCAGGTGGCAGGAGTCCTGCAACGCGATCCGCCGCCGCGCCGTGCCTGCGCGCGGCCGCCCGCCGCCGTGCTCGGCCAGGTACTCCGACAGCTCGCGCACACGTGCGCGCCCGAGGACGGAGGCCAGATGGGCGGCGCAGCCGCCCGCCGTCGTGACGATCGTCCCGTCCAGCCGCCGCCCGAGCTGCTCGGCGAGCTCGCGCCCGCGGTCGAGCTCCCCGTTGTGGGCATGCAGTGCGCCGCAGCAGCCCTGGCCGCGGTCGACGCGCAGCGCCGGCGCGAGCCTCCGGGCGGCGCGGCTGACGCGCGGGAACAGGGCGCGCTCGTAGCAGCCGAGCATCAGCTGCGGCCCGTCGCCGCTGTGCGGACCGCCGTGCGCGTGCCGGCGCACGAGGCCGAGCACGCGCAGGCGCCAGGGGCGGTTCGCTCCCCAGAGCAGCGGGCCCAGCAACAGCCGCCGCCCTCGCTTCCGGGGCCAGCTGTGGTCGCGCCACTCCTCGAGCAGCGCGCCGTACTGCACGCCGGCCGGGCAGACGGGCTCGCACGCGCGGCAGCCGAGGCAGAAGGAGGACTCCTCGTCGACGGTCGCGTCGCCGTCGGGCAGCCCACCTTCCTGGAGCGCCCGCATCAGGTCGATCCGGCCGCGCGGCGACGACACCTCGACGCCCGTCCGCACGTAGGTCGGGCAGGCAGGCAGGCAGAAGCCGCACGAGATGCAGCGGTCCAGCAGCTCGGGCGTGAAGATCGCCCGGCTCACGACCCCAGCTTGCCCGGGTTGAGGATCCCCTGGGGGTCGAACGCGTGCTTGATCCGCTGCAGCAGTGCGACGTGACCGGCGCCGTGGCGGCGCTCGAGGAACGGGAGCTTCGCCAGGCCGACGCCGTGCTCGCCGGTGATCGTCCCGCCGAGGTCGATCGCGGCCTGGAAGATCTCGTCGAACGCGCGGTGCATGCGCTCGACCGCCTCGGCGTCGTCGGGATCCGGGAGCACGATCGTCGGGTGCAGGTTGCCGTCACCGGCGTGCCCGAACGTGCCGATGCGCAGGCCGTGACGAGCGCCCGCCGCCTCGATGCGCTCGACCATCGCGGCGATCTGGGAGCGCGGCACGGTCGCGTCCTCGAGCAGCGTCACGCGTCCCAGGCGCGAGAGCGACGGCAGCGCCGCGCGCCGCGCGTCCAGGATCCGCTCGCCCTCCGCCGCGTCGCGGGCGACGTTCACCTCGATCGCCCCTTCGGCCTCGCAGGCCTCGGCGATCCGGGCGACGTCACGCTGCACGCCCTCCGGCCCGCCGTCCTGGCCGAAGATCAGCACCGCGCCGGCGTCGCGGCGCAGCCCGACGGCAGCGAAGTCCTCGACCGTCTCGATGCAGACCGCGTCGAGGAACTCGAGCGTCGCGGGCAGCACCCCGCCGCGCAGCACGCGCGAGACCGCGCGGCCCGCGGCCGCGAGCGAGGGGAAGTAGGCGAGCCCGAGCCCCGAGGTCTCCGGCGCGGGCACGAGCCGCAGCGTCAACTCGGTCAGCACCGCGAGCGTGCCCTCGCTCCCGCACAACAGCCGCAGCAGGTCGTAGCCGGCGACTTCCTTGACCAGCTTGCCGCCGGCGCGAATCACCTCGCCGGAGGCCAGCACCGCCTCGCAGCCCATCAGGTAGTCGCGCGTCACGCCGTACTTCAGGCCGCGCAGGCCGCCCGCGTTCTCGGCCACGTTGCCGCCGATGGTCGAGGTCGTGCGGCTGCCCGGGTCGGGCGGATAGAGCAGGTCGTGCTCGGCAGCGGCCGCGGCCAGGGTGGCGTTGGTGACGCCCGGCTGGCAGACCGCGACCAGGTTCTCGAGGTCGAGCTCGAGCAGCCGGTCCATGCGTGTCAGCACGAGCATGATCCCGCCGCGGTCGGCGATCGTGCCCGCGCTCAGGTTGCTGCCGGCGCCGCGCGGCACGACGGGCAGCCCGAGCTCGCTCGCGACCGCCAGCACCCCGGCCACCTCCGCGGTCGAGCCGGGAAAGACGACGACGTCCGGGCGCCCGCGGTGAAGTGGCGTGGCGTCCTGGCCGAAGACGCGCAGCGCGCCCGGATCGTCGCGGACGTGCTCCTCCCCCACGACCGCCGCCAGGCGGCCGGCCAGGGAGGTGCCACGGTGATGTCGGGTGCCGGAGGCTACGCCGCCCCCGTGCCCACGGCCGCCTGCTCGGGCGCCGGCGCCGACCCGCCGGGATCGCGCCCGTTCCACGAGGCCCGGCCGGTCGGGATCGCCTGCGCCCGCAGCTGCTCGGCGATGTACTCGGCCTGCCGGATCGCGAGCGCGACGATCGTCAGCGTCGGGTTGGCGGCGGCGCCCGTCGTGAACTGGCTCGCGTCGGACACGAACAGGTTCGGGACGTCGTGTGCCTGGCCGAAGCTGTTCACGACCCCGTCGTCGGGCCGCTCGCTCATGCGGGTCGTGCCGATGTTGTGCGTCGCGGGGTACGGCGGCGTGCGGATCGTGCGCACGGCCCCGACGGCCTGGTAGAGCGCCTCGCCGGCCGCCCAGGCGTGCTCGCGCATCGCGAGGTCGTTGGGATGGTCGTCGTAGTGCACGTTGGGCACGGGCTGGCCGTACTCGTCGAGCTCGTCGTGGTTGAGCGTGACCCGGTTGGTCTCCTGCGGCATGTCCTCGCCGACCAGCCACATGCCGGCCATGTTCTCGTAGCCCTCGAGCGCCGAGGTGAACTCGCGTCCCCAGGCGCCCGGGTCCATGAAGGCCGCCATGAACGGCACGCCCAGCGCCAGCAGCTGCATGTAGTAGCCGCCGACGAAGCCGCGCGACGGGTCGTTGGGCGCCTCGTCCTCGATGTGCCCGGCCATCGTCTCGCCCCGGTACATGTGCACGGGCTTGTCGAAGATCGCGTAGACCGAGGCGGTCAGGTGGCGCATGTAGTTCCGGCCGACCTGGCCCGACGAGTTCGCGAGCCCGTCGGGGAACAGGCTCGAGGCGGAGTTAAGCAGCATGCGGGGCGTCTCGATCGCGTTGCCGGCGACGGCGATCAGGCGCGCGCGCTGGAACTGCTCGAGCCCGTCGCCGTCGACGTAGGTCACACCGGTGGCGAGGCCCTTGTCGTCGTGCTCTATCCGGAGCACGTGCGCCTCGGAGCGCAGGTCGAGCTTGCCCGTCGCCTCGGCCTGCGGCAGCTCGACGGTCAACGTCGACCACTTCGACCCGTTCTTGACGCCCTGGAAGTTGAAGCCATCCTGGAGCGTCGCCGGGCGGCCCTTGTACGGCACCGGGCTGCTGGCGTAGCGGCCGGTGTGGAAGCGCTTGTAGCCGACCCGCTGGGCGCCGTTCGCGAACACCTTGTAGTTGTTGCTGGCCGGCAGCTGCGGGATGCCGTTCGTGCCGGTGCAGCCGAGCTTGGCCTCGGCGCGGTCGTAGTAGGGCTCGACATCGCTCAGGCCGATCGGCCAGTCGAGTGAGTTGACGCCCTCGATGTCGCCGTAGTAGCTCGGGGCCTTGAACTCGTGCTCCATGAAGCGCGGGCAGCAGCCGGCCCAGTGCACGGTCGTGCCGCCGACGGTCTTGCAGGTCCAGGCGGGCAGGTTCGGGAAGTCCTTGGTGATCCGGAACGAGCCCGAGGTCGTGCGCTTGTCGAGCCACGCGAGCTGCTTGAACGAGCGCCACTCGTCGTTGATGAAGTCGTCGGGCTTGTGATGGCGGCCGGCCTCGAGCACCACCACCTTCTGTCCCTTCTGGCAGAGCTCGTTCGCGAGCGTCCCGCCCCCGGCGCCGGAGCCCACGATCACGACGACGTCCTCGTCGTCGAAACGGAAACGGGGCATCTGCTCCTCCTAGCGGTGGTGCGATCCGGCGGTCGGATCGAGTTCGATGGGCGGGTCGGGCAGCCAGTCGAGGTCGTCGAAGCCGCGATGCAGGTAGCCGCCGAGATGGACGCTCGGCCCCTCGTAGCCGAACGCCTTCCAGACGAGCGGGTTGTCGTAGAGCTCGACGACGGCGGTCGCCTTGAGCAGGTCGAAGAAGGGGGTGCCCTCGCAACGGCGCAACGCCTCAAGCCGGCCGTCCTCGTCGAGCTCGCTGAACGGCTTCGGATCGTCGAGCTGCGCGATCCCCTGCTCGATCCCCGCCGCCACCGAAGCGTCGCCGGCGGCGGCGCCCTCGATCCCGTCGACGACCTTCGCGTAGGCCTCGTCGGGCAGCATGTCGTGGGGGAACATGGTGCGCGCCGCCGCGAGCGCTGTAGTGCGCGAATGGTCCGAGAGCTGGTGCGTCATGGTCCTCCCTCCGCTGGGCAACCGACCCGCGCCCGGTGGGCGCTCGCGAAGCCTACCGCCGCACGAAAGCACCCGAGGGCGGTCGCTACCCGATCACTTGCACCGGTGTCCGCCGGCATCCACGGCGCCCGCCCTGCCCCAGGCCGCGGCGTGCGCGCGCGTCGCCGGCAAGACTCATAGGACGCGGAAGCGGAGATCCGTGACTTGCCCCGACTGCGCGACGCTGGTGCGCTCCAGGCTGACCCGGCCGGCGGCGGGGTCGCCGAACAGGCGGACACCGTCGCCGAGCAGCAGCGGCGACAGGTGCACGACCAGCTCGTCGAGCAGCCCGTGCTCGATGCACTGGCGGGCGATGCTCGCGCCGAACACGACGACGTTCCGCTCGCCGGCCGCCGCCTTGGCGCGAGCGACGGCATCCTCGATCCCCTCGCTGACGAACGTGCCGGTCATCCACTCCGGCGGGTTCTCCGGTGGGTCATGCGTGAGGACGAAGTACGGGCCGCTCCAGTTGCCGCCGTAGAAGCCACCGCGCTCCCGGTCCTCCACCTCGTAGGTCCGCCGCCCGACCACGAGCGCCCCGGTCGTCTCGACGACCGCGGTCGCGGTCGCGTTCGGCCCGGGGTGCTCGAACACCCACCCCATTGCGTCGTCGGGGCCCGCAATGAACCCGTCGAGGGACATCGTCATGTGCCAGAGCACGGCTGCCATCGGCTTCTCCCTTTGGTCCTCGGTCGCTGTTGGGACTCCGGGCAGCGCCGGGACTAATCGTCGATCGTCTCGTAGAACGAGCGCCGGCGATCCTCCAGCAGCTCGGGGATCGCCTCTCGCTTCACCAGCCGGGTGAAGTGCTCGGAGTCCATGTGGGCCTGATAGGCCGCCGCGTCGGCGTACTGCTCGTAGAGGTAGAAGTCGCGCGGGTCCTCGAGCGAGCGCTGCGCCTGGTAGAAGCGGTTGCCGGGCTCGGCGCGCGACGGAGGCGTCAGCTCACGGATCAGCTCCAGCAGCCGCTCCTCCTTGCCCGCCCGGGCACGCCAGGTGGCGGACACGACGTAGGCCATCAGCCTCCGCCCTCGCTGTGTCCGACGGCCGCGCCGTGCTCTTCCTCGCCACCGGTGCTGAACGCCTCGGCGATCAGCACCGCGGAGCCGAAGAGGAAGGCGGTCACGGCGACTGCCGCTACCGCCCGGGTGGGGAAGTTCGGGTGGTGGCCGCTGTTGTGCAGCACGGCGTGTCCCTTCCCGCGCGTGATCAGCCAGCGGTTGAGAGGGAAGGCGACGACGCCGGCGACCACGAGCGCGAAGGAGAGAGCGCCCCAGAACAGGATGTCGCCGACACCTGACTCCATGGCGCCGGGGACGGTCAGCATGATCGCGTTGTCCACGATCTCCATCACGGCGATGCTGAAAGTGTCGGTCGCCAGTGCGATCGGCACGACGGCGGACAGCGCCAGCCCGGCACGCAGCAGCGGCAGGCTCGTGAGCGTGTAGCCGAACAGGAAGGCGAGCGCGACGGCGAGCGCCACCGTGCCCCACTCCGAGAAGCCCAGCGCGGTGCCGAGAACCATGCCGGTGATCTCGCCGATCGCGCAGCCCGTCAGGCAGTGCAGCGTCGCGCTCAACGCGACCGCGTCGAGCGCGCGCCCTGAAGTCGGAAGCTCGTGTTGATGATGCTGGTGGTGACTGTGTGCCGCGGTGGTCATGGCTTCCAGTTTACCCCATGGGGGTATTGGATGCAACCCGTGTATGCGGGGTACATGCCCGGTCGTGGACAGCGATACCGCCCTGATCGTGATCGACATGCTCAACCCGTACGACCACGAGGACGCCGACACCCTCGCGGAGCGCGTCCGCCCGATGGTCGGCACCCTCGCCGGGCTGGTTCGCGAGGCGCAGGCCGCCCCCGGCGTGGAGGTGATCTACGTCAACGACAACTACGAGGACTTCCGCGCGACGCGCGAGGACATCGTCGGGCGTGCCCTCGCCGGCGCCAGACCCGAGCTGGTCGAGCCGATCGTGCCCTCCGACGCAGTCGAGTTCATGCAGAAGGTGCGCCACAGCGCCTTCTACAGCACGGCGCTCGACCATCTGTTGCGCGAGCGCGGGATCGAGACGGTCGTGCTCGCCGGCCAGGTCACCGAGCAGTGCATCCTCTACAGCGCGCTCGACGCCTACGTGCGCGGCTTCGACATCCGCGTGCCGCGCGACGCCGTTGCGCAGATCGACGACGAGCTCGGAGACGCGGCGCTGCGGATGATGGAGCGCAACATGCGCGTGGACGTCGTGGACGCGCGCGCGGCCTTCGGCCGCCGGCCGGCTTGAGCGCGTCGACGGATCGTCGAACACCCGTCGAATCCCGGTGCGAGCCGCAGCGATCTCCGCGGGGCGGTGTTAAGGGTGCAACGTCAATTCCATGAATCGAGCTCCGATGAACAAGCGCACCATCGCCGTCGCGCTAGGCGCAGCCGCACTCGCCGTTCCCGCGGCCGCCGTCGCGCAGCCGGGGCACGGCAAGGACAAGCCGCCGAAGAAGGCCAAGACCGTGAACTTCGTCTTCAAGGGCACGTTCAACGCTCCCGGAACCGTCACCGTCAGCGCGGGCAACGCGCATGTCCGCAAGGGCGGCTACGTCGGCACTGAGGTCACGTTCGACCTGGACGACGCGAAGATCGTCGGGGTCGACACGACCGCTGACGGCAAGGTGGACCTCGCCGACGTCGCGGACGGCGACAAGGTGCTCGTGCAGGCCCGGGTCGCCAAGGGCACGAAGCACGGCACGGCGCCCGCCTCAGAGCTGGCGGCGCGCAAGCTGGTCGACCAGACGCGGGCCCAGGAACCGGAGGTCCCGACGCCGTAGGGTTCGGCGCCGCGTGACGGACTCGTTCCACATGACACCCGACGAGTTCCGCCGGCACGGGCACGCGCTGGTGGACTGGGTGGCGGAGCACATGGAACGGGTCGCCGGCCTGCCGGTGCAGGCGACCGTGGCGCCTGGCGACGTGCGCGCGCTGCTGCCTTCCACGGCTCCGGAGGACCCCGAGCCGTTCGAGGCGCTGATGCGCGATCTCGAGATGGTGGTGATGCCGGGGATCACGCAGTGGCAGTCGCCCGGCTGGTTCGCATACTTCCCCGCCAACGCGTCGCCGCCCTCGGTCCTCGGTGAGCTGGCCGCGGCCGCGCTCGGGGCGCAGGGCATGCTCTGGTCGACGAGCCCCGCGCTCACGGAGATCGAGGCGCACGTGCTCGACTGGCTCGTCGACCTGCTCGGCCTGCCGCAGGCCTGGAAGACCGCCGTCGGGCCCGGAGGCGGGGTGATCCAGATGAGCGCGTCGGACTCCACCCACGTCGCGCTGGTCGTCGCGCGCCAACTCGCCGTCGAGCGCGGTGCTGCGACCGATGACGTCGTGGCGTACTCGTCGTCGCAGGCGCACTCCTCGATCGAGAAGGGCGCGCGCGTCGCCGCGATCCGGCACGTACGGCTGATCGACGTGGACGAGCGCTTCGCGCTGCGGCCCGAGTCGCTCGAGGCCGCGATCGAGCGGGATCTCGCCGACGGCCTCGCGCCGGCGATCGTCACGAGCGCGATCGGCACCACCGGGACGGCCGCCGTCGATCCCGTCGTAGAAGTCGCGGCGATCGCCGAGCGGCACGGCCTGTGGCATCATGTGGACGCCGCCTACGCGGGCTCGGCCATGATCTGCCCCGAGTTCCGCATGCACCAGCGCGGCGTGGAGCGCGTCGACAGCTACGTCTTCGACGCGCACAAGTGGATGTTCACGAACTTCGACTGCAGCGTGTTCTGGGTCGCCGATCGGGAGCCTCTGATCCGCACCATGTCGATCCTCCCGCCCTACCTGCAGAACGCCGCGTCCGCGTCGGGCGAGGTGATCGACTACCGCGACTGGCAAGTGCCGCTCGGCCGGCGCTTCCGCGCGCTCAAGCTGTGGTGGGTGCTGCGCAGCTACGGCGCCCGTGGCATCCGCCACCACATCCGCGAGCACGTGCGGCTCGCGCAGATGTTCGGCGAGCTCGTCGACGACCATCCGGCGCTGGCACGCACGGCGCCGGTCTCGTTCGGGCTGGTCTGCTTCCGCCACGTGGACGGCGACGGCGCCACGAGCGCGCTCGCCGAGGCGATCAACCGCGCGGGCGACGTCCAAGTGACGCCGTCGAGCATCGACGGGGAGCGCTTCGTCCGGGTCTCCGTCGGAGCGAGCGCAACCACCGCTCAGGACGTCGAGAGGCTCTGGTCGGTGATCCTCGCGGCGCTCTGACATCGGCGGGCGCGGTCGCTCCTGCAACGTCTCGTCAACGTGGCTGCAACCCGGGTTCCCGAGCATGCGCCGCATGACCACACTCACCGATCTCAAGCACACCCACCGCGCGACCTGGGAGGCAGGCGACTACGCCGCGGTCGCGGAGCACATCGACGCGGTCCCGCCGCGCGATCTGCTCAACCGCATCGCGATCGCGCCGGGCCAGGACGTCCTGGACGTCGCCACCGGAACCGGCAACGTGGCGCTCCGCGCGGCCGCCGCCGGCGCCCACGTCGTCGGCCTGGACCTCGCACCGGAGCTGTTCGTCGCCGCACGCCGGCGCGCGGCCGAGTACCGGGTCACCGTCGAGTGGATCGAGGGCGACGCGGAGGAGCTGCCGTTCGAGGACGCCTCCTTCGACCACGTCCTGTCCGTGTTCGGCGTCCAGTTCGCGCCGCGGCACGAGGTCGTGGCGGCCGAGGTGGCGCGCGTCTGCCGTCCCGGCGGGCACGTCGGGCTGATCAACTGGACGCCCACGGGCGTGATCGGCGAGCTCTTCTCGATCATGAAGGGCTACCTGCCGGCGCCGCCCGCGTACGCGTCCTCGCCGCCGCTCTGGGGCAGCGAGGCTCACGTCGAGCGCCTGTTCGAGGGCACCGGCGTGGAGCTGACGTTCGCGAACGGCCACAACCCGTGGCGGTTCGACTCGGCCGAGCACTGGGTCGCGTTCCTCGAGACCAACTACGGCCCCACGCTCAAGGCGCGCGAGCGCCTCACGGGCGAGGGACGCTGGGACGACTGCCGCGCGGAGATCGTCGCGATGGCCGAGCGCCGCAACGAGGCCACGGACGGGACGCTCCTGCTGATGGCCGAGTACCTCGTCGCCGTGGGCCACAAGCGCACTGACTCTCCCGCTTAGCGGGACTATCGCGTCGCGGGGCTGAGCCCGAGCTCGCGCTGCAGACGGGTCATGCCGAGCTCGCTGGCGTCGGCTGCCGCCAGGGCGGAGAGCTCCTCTGCCCTGGCGGCGTCGCCCGGCTCCGCGCGCCGCCGCAGCGCCTCCGCCAGACCCGCACGCGAGCGGGCGACGTACGGGCGGGCGCGCATCCGGAGCGACAGCTCGAGCGCCAGCTCGAAGGTCGCGACCGCCTCGTCCGCGCGGTCCTGCACGAGTTGGAGCAGGCCCAGCGAGTACCCGACCGGTCCGAGCGTGGACGCCCCGGGACCGAAAACGACCCAGAAGTCACCGAAGGGCGCGAGCCGCGGCTCCAACCGGCCGGCGAGCCGCGCGTCGCCGAGCTCCCCGATGACGTGCGCGACCTGCGCGAGGCGAGACAGCAAGTTGCTGTCGTGCGGCACGGCCGCGAAACCGTCCGCACTCATCGCCTCGATCTCCGCCCGACCGAGATCCGAGCGGCCCGCCTGCACATGGGCCCACGCGAGCGCCGGCCGCCATCCCGGCCAGACGACCTGGCCCACCAGCCGTTGCAGAACGGGCGTCAGCCGGCCCAGCTCGTTGCGCTCATTCAGAAGCGGCAGCATCGCCGCGGCGTGGCACTGAGCATGAAACGGCGTGGGAGACCGGCCGTGCGCCTCTTCGCGCTCTTCCCACGCGATCACGGCCTTCGCGGCCTCCTCGCCTCGCTCGTAGTCGCCTTCCAGCAGCGCGCGCATCGCACGCAGCGCGTCGCGATTGACCAGGAGCGCGTACTGCTGCGCCACTTCGGCCAGCTCGACGTAGCGCGCCAGGTGCACATCGGCCTCGTCGAGCCGGCACAGCTCGAGCAGCGCGACCGCGCGCCAGAGGTGGGCCTCCGCGGCCTCGACCGGCGCTCCTCGCGTCTCGGTCAACTCGACAAGCTCGGCCGCGATGGCGAGCCGGTCCGCCGCGCGGCCCGGTCGCCAGCGGGCGTGCTGAGCGCCCGCGAGCGCTGCCACGAGGGCGTCGGCGTCGCCGAGCCGCCGAGCCATCGCGACCGCCTCGTCCGCGGTTGCCAGGACACGCTCCTCGGGCACGTCCACCACGAAGTAGAGGTGCACCGCATGGCGGGCGAGGACCTGCGCGCGCAGCGATGAATCGTCCTCGGGGAGGCGCTGCAGGGCCTCGTCGAGCAGCGCGATGCTCGTGGCGTCCTCCGTGTTGTAGTGCTCCCACGTGCCGCCGGAGTGGCCGAGCGCAGCGCGGGCGAACGCCACGCCGTCGCCGGCGGCCCGCGCGGCGTCCGCGGCCCGGGCGAAGCTCG
Organism: Solirubrobacteraceae bacterium; assembly: GCA_035645355.1. GTDB lineage: Bacteria > Actinomycetota > Thermoleophilia > Solirubrobacterales > Solirubrobacteraceae > DASQMT01. Next base: position 12,059 of record DASQMT010000309.1, read on the forward strand.
CGCGCGCCGCCTCCCAGCGCCCGGCGCCGGCTTCGGCGGTGGCCAGCGCCGCTTCGAGCCGCGCGAGCTCACCATCGTCGACCGGGTCGTCCTGCCGGCGAAGGCCGACGGCCCTCTCCAACAGCCGCACCGCCTCGTCGAAGGCGAGGCGCTCGGTGGCCTGCGCGGCGGCGCGGGCGGCGTAGTCGACGGCGCGGTCGGCCTCCTGGCGCCCCGCCTCCGCGAAGTGGCGGGCAAGCTCGTCGAGCCAGGGATCGAGCCGGTCGCCGTGGCGCTGTTCGATCGCCTCGCCGATGCGCCGGTGCAGCAGCGCCCGGCGGGTCGCGGAGAGCTCTGACTCCATGGTCGAGCGCAACAGCGCGTGGGCGAACGAGTAGCGGCCGGGCGTGCTCGGCACCTCGGCCAGCAGCGCGCCACGCACCGCAGCATCGAGCACGTCGAGCAGCTCGTCGGCCGGAACGTCGGCCACGCGCTCCAGCAGCTCGTACTCGAAGTCGCGGCCGATCAGCGCCGCCACGCGCAGAACGTGCGGCGCGCGGGCGGGCAGGCGGGCGACGCGACGCGCGATCACGTCGCGCACGCCCTCCGGCACTCCGAGCCCGTCGCCAGGCGCCAGGTGCGCGCCTGCGCCCGTCTCCTCAAGGTGACGCACGAGCTGCTTGACGAAGAAGGGGTTTCCATCGGTCTCGGCCCGGATCGCCTGCACCGCATCTTCCGCGACCTCCGTGCCGTGCCAGGCGCCGATCAGCGCGGCGACCTCGCGCTCGTCCATGCCGGCCAGCCGCACGCGCGGCACCGGGCGGTCGCGTTCGACGTCGGCGATCAGCTCGGGCAGTGGGTGCCCGGGGCCGAGCTCCGTGTCGCGGAAGGTGCCGAGCATCAGCACCGGGCCCAGCCGCGGCTGGCGCGCGAGGTGGCGGGCGAGGAGGAGCGAGGAGCGGTCTGCCCAGTGGAGATCGTCGATGACGAGCAGCAGCGGTCGCCGCTCCGCGATGCGGCGGACGACGCGCGTCACCGCCACGAACAGCAGGCGGCGCTCCGTCTCGGGGTCGCTGGACGGGGCTGCGCCGTCCACGCCGGGCAAGCGCTCCCGGAGCTCCGGCACGATGCGTGCCAGGTCGGCCACCTCGGGTCCCAGCACCGCTCCCAGCTCGGCCTCGTCCATGCGCTCGAGGCGTGGCCGCAGCATGTCGACCCACGGGCCGTAGGGGAAGATCTCCTCCTCGTCGCAGCGCCCGTAGAGGACGTCGAAGCCCGCGAGCCCGGCGGCCAGCTCAGCGACCAGCCGTGTCTTTCCGATGCCGCCGTCGCCGACGACGAGCACGAGCTCCGCGCTGCCGGCGGCCGCCCGCTCCGCCTGCTCGCGCAGACGTGCGAGTGCCGCCTCGCGTCCCACCCACGAGGCGACGACCGCCTGCGCGAGCCGATCGGGGAGCCGCTGTGCGGGGGTCGCCGGTCGAGCCGGCGCGGCCTGGGGCGGGCGGGGCGCCGCGCCGAGGAGGTCCGCGTGCAGCGCGAGCAGCTCCCGGCCAGGCGCCGTGCCGAGCTCCTCGCGCAGGAACGTGCGGAACTCGTCGTAGGCGACGAGCGCCTCGGCCACGTTGCCGCGGCGGCGCAGGACCGTGAGCAGCGCCACGCGCGCCGACTCGCGGAACGGCGCGGCCGCGACCGCGCGGCGAGCGGCCTGCTCGGCCTCCAGCAGCTCGCCGTCGCCAAGCCGCAACCCGGCCAGCGCAACCGCTTCGAGCAGCTCGCTGCGCTGCTCCTCCAGCTCGGCCCGGAACGGATCGAGCCAGCGCGCCTCGAATCCCGGCAGCAACCCGCGCTCGGCGATCTCCACGGCCTCGCTCGCCGCCTCGAAGCTTTGTCGTGCGTCCCCTGCGGCAAACGCCGCGCGGCTCACGCGCAGGCCGTCGCGGACGACCTCGCGGTCGATCCAGGTATCGTCGGGGAAGCGGACGGCGAGCTCACTGCGGCCCTCGAGCCGGCCGGTCCCCAGCGCGCTGCGCAGCCGCGACAACGGTGCACGCAGCAGCGCCTCGCCGTCCCGCGGCTGCCCGTCCTCCGACCACAGCGCCTCGACCAGCTCGTCGCGACGCACGGGCCGCTCGCGATGCAGTGCCAGGTACGCGAACAGCAGGCGGCCCTGGCGCCCCGGCAGCGCCTCCTCCAGCCGCTCGCCGTCCCACTCGACCTGCAAGCGACCGCAGAGGTGGACCCGAGCGCCCATCGCCGCATCCTAAGTGCCGCCGGGAGGCTCGGTCAGCGCGGGGCGTATGCCGTTCGCTACGTGCGCTTCGGCGGGTACGGTCCGCTCGGTGCGCCGGCTGACCCTGTTACTGATCGCATGCTGTTGCCTCGCGGCCGGTCTCGGATGCGCCGACGCGACCCTGGACGCGAACTCCGCTCGACCATCGCAAGCCGGGAAGAAGACGCCGGGGCCGATCTGCCGCAAGGCCTCCAAGAGGCTCCTGACCGGCATCGCAACGGGCGTGCAAACCTCGGGCAAGGCAAAGCTGCGCCACGGCTACATCACCCGCTCCGAAGACTTCAAGAAGGTGTTCATGGTCGCTGCGGACATTCAGGCGCCCGGCTTCCTGGGCGCCGACGACGTGGCGGTGTGGGCTACGACTTCCCCCAACGGGAACGGCTTCGTCTTCGCCGTTGACGGTGTGGCCCAGGAGCGCTCGGATTGGGGCGACGCCGACCGGACCGATCCGGCCATCGAGGAAGCAGCGGATGGCGTCCAGCGCGCACGGGGCTGCGCCGAGGAGAACTCCGTGCCCTGACGGGGACGCGATGCAGCCGGCGGATGGGCACGACCGGTGCCGGTGACGGCTGGCGGCGAACCCGTCCTCCTGTGTTCGACCGCCGGTTCCGCGGGCTCTAGCCCTTGCCGCGAACGCCCTGATCGGAGCGCTGGGGCTCGCGCTTGGGCACTCGGCTCGCCCTGCGCGCCGCAAACGTCCAAACAGCTGCGATGGCGAGCAAGATCAGCAGCACCGTTCCCCCGATGATGAACAGCCCGGCGCTCTCGGAATCGGCGGTGCTTGACGCGAGGACTAAGGAGATGACGGCCATGCCGGTCGGATACCCGGGCGACGTGATTCTTAGAGGCGCAGCAGCTGAAACCCGCCAGCAGGGCTTCGCAGAGCCGACGAGCGGATTCGAACCGCTGACCCTTCATCACGAGCGTTCGCAGGGCCGAGACGTGAGGGCGTCGCGAGCATGACGGACACAAAGTGCCTGCTATTGCGCGGAGAGTGTCAGAACTGCCGCGCCCCAGGGCGCCCGCGTTGGGCGACGCCGCTGTACCCGTGGTGTAGTGGATTACGACGAACGACCTCGCCATCGCCCCGCATGCGACCGGGCAGCGGGGCCCGTAACGGTTTCCGGACGCTGTCCTGCGAAGCTCCGTCGCCGATGCAGCCGGCGAACGCCAAGCACGCGATGTTCGTGGCCTGGGCGCTGTGCGGGCTCACGCTGGCGACGGCAGCGGTCGCCGTCGCCCTAGGCGTCACGGTCGACGGCGTCGAGTCGGCGGTGCCGGAGGCCGGTGCGCAGGGGCCTGTCGACAGCGACGCGACCGGGCTGCTGACGTTCGGAATGGTGGCGGCCTTCGCGGTCGTCGGGGCCGTGGTCGCCGCTCGCCGCCCGCGCAACCCGGTCGGCTGGTTCCTCGGCGCGATTCCGGCGCTGCTGGCGCTCGCGATGCTCGCCGAGGGCATCTACTGGCACGCCGCGGTCGCCGGTGACGGCGACGCAGGCGCTGCCGAGTTCGGACTGTGGTTCGCGGACACCTGGTGGATCCCGACGCTTCTCTTGGTCTTCGTCTTCCTGCCGCTGCTGTTCCCCTCGGGCCGCCCACCGACGCCGCGGTGGAACCTGGTCGCGTGGGTCGCCGCGGCAGGGGGCAGCATCCTGTTCGTCGGCACGGCCTTTCAGCCCGGTCGCCTGGCGACCTACGCGTGGGTCGAGAACCCGCTCGCGGTGCAGGGCATGCCGGCTGCTGTCAGCGGAATCGGATTCGCCGCGGCGGTCGCGGCGACGCTCGGCGCGCTGGCGTCGCTCGTCGTGCGCTTCCGCCGCTCCCGCGGCGTCGAGCGTCAGCAGCTCAAGTGGTTTCTGGCGGCAGCCGTCCAGCTCGTGGTGCTGTGGGTGGCGAGCGCCGCGCTGGAGCCGTTGGTGAGCGACAACGCAAGCTGGGCGATCCTGCTGACCGGGCTGCTCGGGGTCGCCATCGCCGTCGCACTCGCGATCCTGCGCCATCGCTTGTACGACATCGACCTCGTCGTCAACCGTGCGCTGGTCTACGGCGCTCTGACCGCCATCCTGGCGGGCACCTACCTCGGCAGCGTGCTGTTGCTGCAGCTGGTGCTCAGCGGTCTCACCGGCGACTCCGACGTGGCGGTCGCGGCGTCCACCCTCGCCGTCGCCGCACTGTTCAGACCGGTGCGCGCGCGCATCCAGGCTCTCGTGGACCGTCGCTTCTACCGGCGCAGGTACGACGCGCAGCGCACGCTCGAGGCTTTCGCGGCACTTCTGCGCGACGAGGTGGCGCTCGATGCGCTCAGCACTGATCTGCGCCGCGTCGTCGCCGAATCGATGCAGCCCGCGCATGTCTCC
>DASQMT010000310.1:0-4099 GCA_035645355.1 Solirubrobacteraceae bacterium
GGAGTCCGTGATCTGCCCCATCTCGTCCTCCTCCGGCTGATCGCCGCACGTCAGTACGCGAAGCAGACCGACTTCGACTCGGTGTAGAGCTCGATGGCCGCGCGCCCCATCTCGCGTCCGATTCCGGACTGCTTGAAGCCGCCGAAGGGCGTGCTCACGCGCACCGAGGTGTTCGAGTTGATCGACAGCACGCCCGCCTCGACCGCGCGCGCGACGCGCAGCGCGCGGGCGCCGTCGCGCGTCCAGATCGACCCCGAGAGGCCGTAGATCGTGTCGTTGGCGAGCCTGATCGCGTCGGCCTCGTCGCGAAACGGGATCACGCATGCGACCGGGCCGAAGATCTCCTCGCGCGCCGCGCGATCGCCGGCTTCGACCGGCGCGAGCACCGTCGGCGCGAACCAGAAGCCCGGCCCGTCGGGCGCGCTGCCGCGCGCCGCGACCGGCGCGTCGCCGGGCACGTAGGAGGCGACGGTCTCGCGCTGCCCGGCGGAGATCAGCGGCCCCATCTGGGTGGCCTCGTCGAGCGGGTCGCCGACGCGGATGCCCTCGACCACGCCGCTGAGCGCGGACAGGAACTCGTCGAGCACCGAGTCCTGCACGAGGATCCGCGAGCGCGCGCAGCAGTCCTGGCCGGCGTTGCCGAACACGGCCCACGGCGCCGACTCGGCAGCGGCCTGCAGGTCGGCATCGGCGAACACGAGGTTGGGCGACTTGCCACCCAGTTCGAGCGTGACGCGCTTGATCGTCTGCGCGGCCCCGGCGGCGATCGTGCGGCCGACCTCGGTCGAGCCGGTGAACGCGACCTTCGCGACGTCGGGATGCTCGACGAGCCGGGCGCCACAGGTGCTGCCAGGCCCGGCGACGACGTTCACGACGCCCTCCGGGATGCCGGCCGCGAGCGCGATCCGCTCGAACTCGAGCGCCGTCAGCGGCGTCAGCTCGGCCGGCTTGAGCACGACGGTGTTGCCGGCGGCGAGGCAGGGCGCGAGCTTCCACGACGCGATCGTCAGGGGAAAGTTCCAGGGTGTGATCAGCGCGACGACGCCGAGCGGCTCGCGGAACGTCATCGCGACGCCGCCCGTGACCGGGATCGTGTCGCCGAGCGTGCGCTCGACGGCGCCGGCGTAGAACCGGAACGTGTCCACGACCATCCCCATCTCGCCGCGCGCGTCGCCGATCGGCTTGCCCGCGTTGCGGGCCTCGAGCACGGCGAGCTCCTCCTGGCGCTCCGCGAGCGCATCGGCCAGCCCGTGCAAGAGCCGCGCGCGGTCGGGCGGCGATACCGCGCGCCACGCGGGATAGGCCGCCTTGGCGCGGGCGACGGCGGCGTCGGCGTCCGCTGCGCCCGCGCGCGGGATCTCGGCGAGTACCGCCTCCGTGGCGGGTTCGATCACCACGAGCGTCATGCGGCCTCCCTGTGGCCGGCGCGCTCGGCGCGGTACGTGCGTGCCTCTTCGACCAGCGCGGCGATCAGCGGCGAGGCGGGATCGACCTCGGGGTGCCACTGGACCCCGAGCGCGAAGCGATGGCCCGGCACCTCGATCGCCTCGGGAAGGTCGTCGATCGTCGCCCAGCCGGTCACCTCGAGGCCCTTGCCGATGCGTTCGACACCCTGGTGGTGGTGCGACTTGGTCCCGTGCAGCTCCTCGCGCGCCGCGCGTGCCGCCAGCGAGTCGTGCGCAAGCCGCACGTCGTGATCAGAGTTGTCGAACGAGCCGAGCGAGCGCCGGTGGTCCTCGTGGCCGACGTCGTCGGGCAGGTGCTGGTTGAGCGTGCCGCCGGCGGCGACGTTCATCACCTGCATGCCCCGGCAGATACCCAGGAACGGGATCTGGCGCTCGATCGCCCGCCGGACGAGCGCGAGCTCAAACACGTCGCGCTCGGGCACGGTGCCCGTGGTCGCCGGGTGCGGCTCGGCGCCATAGGCCGCCGGGTCCACGTCGGCGCCGCCGGCCAGCACGAGCGCGTCGACCAGGTCGAGCAGCATGTCGGGCTCGCCCACGGCGGCCGGGTCCGGTGGCAGCATCAGCGCGATGCCGCCCGCCCGCTGCACAGCGTCGACGTAGGAGCGCGCGAGCAGCATCGCCCACTGGTCCCAGGCGCCCCAGCGCGCGCGCTCGAGTGCGGTGCAGAGGCCGATGATCGGAGCGGAGGACATCGAGACAGTGTGCCCGGCTAGGCCCGGGTCGGCTCCAGCGACTCGTCGTCCTTGATGCCGGCCGCGTCGTCGAACACGACCGTGCGCACCGGGCCCTTGAACGTCCGCCGCGCGCTCACAAGCCACCATAAGCCGACACCGAGCAGGACGGCGCCCACCATGATCGGCGCGTAGTTGACCGCGGCCCAGTCGAACTCGTCGCGCCACGGCACGGCCGCCGGACTGAAGGGCAGTGAGAAGATCACGACGCAGATTGCGACCCACACGAACGCGACCGGGTTCATCCAGCGGTACTTGTTCCCCAGCGTCCAGGGGCCGGGCTGGAATGCGTCGCCCTTGCGCCAGCGCAGGTAGACAGGGATCACGTACGCGATGTAGAGGCCGATCACCGAGATCGAGACGACCGCGAAGAACGCGACCGCGACGCCGTTGTAGTAGTAGAGCGCGGGCGACGTCATGAGCAGCGCGAACGCCGCCACGAACAGCACGGCGCCGACGGGCACGCGGTTGTGGTTGAGCTTGGTCCAGATCCGCCAACCGGGAACCGCGCGGTCACGCGAGAACGCGTAGGTCATACGGGAAGCGCTGGTGACGCACGCCATGCCGCAGAACAGCTGCCCGCCGGTGGAGATCAGAATGATCATCTCCGCCCAGCCCTCACTCATCGCGCTCGTGAAGATGGCAGGCGAGAAGCCGTACGCCTCGTCGATCGCGGGCTTGTCGGTCGCTGCGAAGGTGATCGCGAGCAGCACGATCCAGCCGATCACTGCCGAGTAGAAGACGGAGCGCCAGACGCCCTTAGGCGCGGACTCGTCTGCCCCGTGCGTCTCCTCGGAGATGTGCGCCGAGGCGTCGTATCCCGTGACGGTGTACATCGTCAGCAGGAAGCCGACCGGCAGCACGTAGAACCAGAACATCCCGTCGCTGAATCCGTTGAGGTTGTTCTTCTCGGTGAAGACGAAGTCGACGCTCTGGTGACGGTCGGGCACGAAGATCAGGATCAGGACGATGACCGTCACACCGGCCAGGTGCCAGAACACGGAGACGTTGTTGAACAGCGCCACCAGGTGCGAGGAGTAGATGTTGATCGCCGCGTGCAGCGCGATGATCAGCGCGAAGACTGTGAAGACCTCGCCAGCGCTGACCGCGTCGGCGAAGTTGAGGATCCCAATGTCAACGCTCCAGAGGTTGAGCAGGACCGTCGCGAACGTCGCGCAGGCGTAGTCGACGGAGGCCACGACGGCGAGCAGGCCGATCAGGTTGAACCAGCCGGTGAACCAGCCCCACGCCGGGCCGCCGAGCTCGCTCGCCCACCAGTAGATCCCGCCGGCGGTCGGATAGGCCGAGACCAGCTCGGACATGCAGAACGCGACCACCAGGATCAGGCTGCAGATGATCGGCCAGCCCCAGGAGATGGCGATCGGCCCGCCGTTGCTCCATGCCTGGCCGTACGTCGTGAAGCAGCCCGCCAGGACCGAGATGATCGTGAAGGAGATGGCGAAGTTGGAGAAGCCGCTCCAGGTGCGGTTCAGCTCCTGCTTGTAGCCCATCTCCGCGAGCCGTCGCTCGTCGCGGCCGGGCACGGTCGTGCTCATCGGCTGATCCCTCTCCTCGAGTAAAAGGTCTGCTGCCCGACCTATTTGACGGGCGACTGTATGGGCCGCGCCGGACGGAAGTCAAGCGAGGATCGACCGGGATCCGGTTCACTGGCGGGCGGCAGCAGCCCTGCGAGCACGTGCTCGGTGCCCTTGAGGTGCTCGCTCATGATCCGCACCGCGCGTCCCCCGTCGCGGCGCCGGACGGCGGAGAGCAGCTTGGCGTGCTGCTGGTTCGACCACGCCAGGAGCTCGGGCGGATGCGCGATGTGGGCGATCAGGTCGGTCATCTGGCCCTGCGCCTCGGTCATCGCCGCGAGCAGGCGGCGCCCACCGGCCGCCTCTG
>DASQMT010000311.1:0-2792 GCA_035645355.1 Solirubrobacteraceae bacterium
CCGGTCGTGATCGCGCAGCAGGTCGACGGCGACCGGCCCGGTGAGCGCCTCGATGCGCCGCACGTTGGCGGCGCTCGAGGTCTCGCTCGTGATCTTGAAGACCCCGATCTCGGCGGTCGAGCGCACGTGCGTCCCGCCGCATAGCTCGCGCGACCAGGTGCCGTCGCCCACCTCGACCATGCGCACGACGTCGCCGTACTTCTCTCCGAAGAGCGCCGTCGCGCCGAGCGCTTTGGCTTCATCCAGCGTCGTCGTGAGCGCGCGCACGGGATGGCTGGCGAGGATCCAGTCGTTGACCTGCTGCTCGACGTCGTGCAGCTCCTCGGCATCCAGGGGCTGTCCGTGCGTGAAGTCGAAGCGCAGCTTGTCCGGACCGACGTAGGAGCCGGCCTGGCGCACGTGCGCGCCGACCCGGTCGCGCAGCGCGGCGTGCAGCAGGTGCGTCGCGCTGTGGTTGCAGGCGGTCGGGCGCCGGTGCGCCGGATCGACGCGGGCGATGACGCGCTCGCCCTCGTGCAGCTCGCCCTGCTCGGGCTCGAGCACCAGCGCCTGGTCGTCGCCGAGCCGCACGACGTCGAGCACCCGGGCGCGGCAGCCGCCGTCCTCGCACTCGACGACGCCGGTGTCGGCCACCTGGCCTCCGCCGGTCGCGTAGAACGGCGACTCGACGAGCTTGAGCAGCAGGTGGCCGTCCTGCGCGGCGAGCGCCCCGACCGCCGTCGCCTGCTCGATTCGCTCGTAGCCGGTGAACGTCGTGCCGAAGCCGGCCGCTTCGGCGAATGCACGGATCCGCTCGCGTTCGTCGTCGCGCCCTCCCCGCCCGGCACTGCGGGCGCGCACGCGCTGCTCGTCCATGAGCTGCTCGAAGCCCTGCGCGTCAACGCCGACCCCCTGCTCGGCCGCCAGCTCGAGCGTGAGATCGAACGGGAACCCGTACGTGTCGTGGAGTAGAAACGCCTGGTCGGCTCCGATGCCCTCGGCGCCCCGGTCGCGTGCCCGCGCAATCACGTCGTCGAGCAGCCGCATTCCCTGGGCGAGCGTGCGGTTGAACGCCTCCTCCTCGGTGCTCAGCCACATCTCGATCGTCTCGCGCTGCTCGTGCAGCTCGGGATAGGCCGAGCCCATCAGCTCGCGCACGACGCCTGAGAAGCGGGGAAGGAAGGGCTCCTGGATCCCGATCCGCCGCCCCTGCACGACCGCGCGGCGCATCAGGCGGCGGAGCACGTAGCCGCGTTCCTCGTTCGAGGGGACGACGCCGTCGGCGACGAGGAACGACATGCCGCGCGTGTGGTCGGCGAGGATGCGCAGGGCGCGGTCGGTCTCGTCGGACTCCCCGTAGGCGCGACCCGAGAGCTGCTCGCCGAGCTCGACCAGCGGGCGGATCTGATCGGTCTCGAAGACCGACGTCGTGCCCTGCATGATCGCCGCGAGCCGGTTCAGGCCCAGGCCGGTGTCGATGTTCTGCGCCGGCAGCGGCGTCAGCACGCCCTCGGGCTGCTGGTCGTACTGCATGAAGACGAGGTTCCAGAACTCGAGGAAGCGCTCGCCCTCGGACCCCGGCAGCTCGTCGGCCGAACCGAACTCGGGCCCGCGGTCGAGGTAGAGCTCCGAGCAGGGCCCGCATGGCCCCGTCGGGCCGGCCTGCCAGAAGTTGTCCGCGCGCGAGAGCGGGACGATCCGCTCGCGCGGCACACCGACCGCCAGCCAGGCCTCGATCGCCTCCTCGTCGGGACCGAGCCCGAGGGCGTCGTCGCCCTCGAAGATCGTCACCCAGATCGCCTCGGGCTCGAATCCGAAGCCCTTGAGCGAGAACTCCCACGCGAACTCGACCGCCCCCTGCTTGAAGTAGTCGCCGATCGAGAAGTTGCCGAGCATCTCGAAGAAGGTCAGGTGGCGGTAGGTGCGGCCGATGTTGTCGATGTCGACCGTGCGGAAGCACTTCTGGCAGGTCGTCAGCCGGTCGGCCGGCGGGCGCTCGGCGCCGAGGAAATAGGGCTTGAGCGGATGCATCCCGGCGCTGATCAGCAGCGTCGACGGGTCGCTGCGCGGCACGAGCGGCGCCGAGGGCAGGCGCTCGTGCCCGTGCTCGGCGAAGTAGGCCAGGAAGCGCTCGCGGATCTCGTCGGAGGTCATCGCGCCGGCGAGTCTATGACGCCGTGACCGACGATCACGTCGCCTCGCATCAGGCACGCGAGCTGGCCCGGCGCCGCGCCGTCGGCCGGCTCGCCGAGCGCCAGCAGCCCGCGCGCGCCGGGCCTAGTGATGACCCGGCACGGCAGCGGCCGCGTGCGGTAGCGCAGCTTGACGCCGTCGACCTCCGCCGCGGGACGGTGCAGCACCAGCTCGCGCACCGCGACCTGCTCCGTCGCCAGCTCGGCGCGTGACCCGACGGTGACGGTGTTTTCGACGCGGTCCTTGGCGAGCACGTAGAGCGGCTCTGGCGCCTGGATGCCGAGCCCCTTGCGCTGCCCGATGGTGAACAGGTGCTGGCCGCGGTGGCGCCCGACGGGACGGCCGGCCCGGTCGACGACGCTCCCCGGCCGCTCGCGCAGGCCGCCGTGGCGCGCGAGGAAGGCGCTCTTGCCGGTGCCGGCGAGGAAGCAGAGGTCCTGCGACTCGCGCTTGTCGGCCACCGGCAGGCCGGCGTCCCGGGCGAGCGCGCGCACCTGCGGCTTGTGCAGCTGACCGAGCGGGAAGCGCAGCCGCGCCAGCGACCCGGGCGCAAGCGCCGCGAGCATGTAGCTCTGATCCTTTCCGGGGTCGGCGGCCGCGCGCAGCAGCCCGTCGCCGGT
>DASQMT010000312.1:0-18277 GCA_035645355.1 Solirubrobacteraceae bacterium
GAGGGGATGCCGACGCGCGTTATCACGGGCGGCGTCGGCCCGATCCCGGGCGCGAGCATGCTGGAGCGCAAGCTGCACTTCGAGGCGGAGCTGGACGACCTGCGCCTGCTGCTGATGCGCGAGCCGCGCGGGCACGCCGCCATGTCAGGCGCGATCCTGCAGCCGCCGACGCGGGCCGACGCCGACTGGGGCGTGCTTTTCATCGAGGTGTCGGGCTGCCTGCCGATGTGCGGGCACGGCGCGATCGGGGTCGCGACCGTGCTCGTCGAGACCGGGATGGTCGCGCTGAGCGAGCCTCAGACCCTCGTGCGCCTCGACACGCCCGCCGGGCTTGTCGAGGCCCGGGTCGCGGTCGAGGGGGGCCGCGCGCGGTCGGTGACGCTGCGCAACGTGCCGAGCTTCCTGCACGCGAGCGATGCCTCCGTCGAGGTGCCCGGGCTCGGCAGCGTGCGCTACGACATGGCGTTCGGGGGCAACTTCTACGCGCTGCTGCCCGCCGCCGACGTCGGCCTCGAGGTCGATGCGGCCCGCGCGCGCGAGCTGATCGACCGCGGCCTCCAGATCGGCGCAGCGATCGAGGCGGCCGATCCTCCCGTGCACCCCGACGACGTGCGCATCGCGGGCTGCAAGCACGTGATCTTCCACCAGCCCGGGCGCGACGGCGCCGACACCCGCGCCGCGACGTCGATCCACCCCGGCTGGCTCGACCGCTCGCCCTGCGGCACCGGCACCTCGGCGCGCCTGGCACAGCTGCACGCACGCGGCGAGCTGGGCGTGGGCGACAGCTTCGTCAACGAGTCGGTGATCGGCACGCGCTTCACCGGGCGGATCGCAGAGGAGACCACGGTCGGCGGGCGCCCGGCGATCGTGCCGGAGATCACCGGCCGGGCCTGGATCACCGCGATGGGGCAGTACCTGCTCGACGCCGAGGACCCGTTCCCGGCGGGCTTCAGCCTTTGACCGACGTCGTAGTGGTGGGCGCCGGCATCGTCGGCGCGGCGGTTGCGCGCGAGCTGGCAGTCCGCGGCGTTCGCGTGGCGCTGCTCGACCGCGGCGGCGTGGCAGGCGGCACGACCGGGCTGGGCGAGGGCAACGTGCTGTGCTCCGACAAGGAGGCGGGTCCAGAGCTGGAGCTGACGCGCGCAGGGCTCGCGCTCTACGGCGAGCTCGGCGAGCGGCTCGGAGAGGAGGCGCGGATCCGCGTCAAGGGCGCGCTCGTCGTGCATCCCGACGCGGCGACGTGGGCGGCGGAGCCGGCCCGGCTCGAGCGGATGGGGATCGCGAGCGCGCGGCTCGTCGACGCGGCGGAGGTCCGCGAGCGTGAGCCCGAGCTGACCGGCGAGCAGCACGGCGCGAGCCTCTTCCCCGACGACCTGCAGTGCGACCCACGGGCGATCGCGCGCGCGCTGGTGCGGGAAGCGGTGCAGGCGGGCGCCGAGCTGCGCGAGGGCTGCGCGGTCGACGCGGTGTTCGACGGGGGCGTGCGGCTCACCGGCGGGGAGACGGTCGCCGCCGGCGCGGTGGTGATCGCGGCCGGCCCCTGGAGCGCTGCCCTGGCCGTGGGCGCCGGGCTCGAGCTTCCGCTCGAGCCGCGCAAGGGCCAGCTCGTGCGCCTGACGGCGCCCGCGCCGGGGCTCGTCCACCACAAGGTGGTCGACGGCTCGTACCTGCGCGCCGTCGCGAGCCCGCAAGCCGGCCTGCAGCTCGCGACCGTCGTCGAGACGACCTGGGATGGGGACGTCCTCGTCGGGTCATCGCGCGAGCGGCGCGGCTTCGACACCGGCGTCGATCCGGCGCTCAGCGAGGCGCTCGTCGCGAAGGCCGCGCGCCTGTTCCCGCGCCTCGCGCAGCTTCCCGTCGCCGCGGCCTGGGCGGGGCTGCGCCCGTGGCTGCCCGATCGGCTGCCGGCGATCGGTCCGTCCGCGCACGTCGGAGGCCTCTGGCTCGCCACGGGCCACGAAGGCGCCGGGGTCGCGCTCGGCCCGGTCACCGGGCGGCTCGTCGCGCAGCTCTACGCCGGCGAGGCGCCGGTCGTCGATCCCGCGCCGTTCGATCCCGACCGCTTCAGCCGCGCGGCCGGAGCCTGAGCGCGCGGCTCACGGCTTGCGCGCCGTCAGCATCAGGTTGTAGAAGCCCGCGGCCGGCAGGCGCGGCTCCAGCAGCGCCGTGTCGAGCTTCTGCAGGAGCAGGTAGCCGCGGTAGGCGAAGGTGAACCAGCCCGCCGGTATGTCCTCGTGGACCGCGGTCGACTCCAGCGAGCGGTTGAACCAGCCGAACATGTTCGCGAGCAGCTCCTCGCCCCGTACCCGAACCGCGACGAAGCCGGCCGCCGTCGCCAGCCCCTCGAGCTCGGCGGGTGTGAACGCGCGCACGTCGACCACCGACTCGAGCGCATGGTCGCCGTCACAGCCCTGGTGGTGGCCGCCCGGCGCAGCCGCGCGCGCGCCGATCGCGCGCCGCCAGAGCGGCGCGGCGGCCAGCCCGGCGCGCTTCGGCACAGCCGCGATCCGATCGCCGCGACGCGACGGCTCGCCGGCGAAGAGGAGCACACCGCCGGGGCGCAGCACGCGCAGCAGCTCCGCGAACGACCGCTCGGGCTCGGGCAGGTGATGGAGCACGGCGTGGCCCAGCACGAGATCGAAGCTCGCGTCCTCGAGCGGCAAGGCGGCGGCATCGCCGACGGCCGTCTCGACCGCCAGCCCGAGGCGCTCGGCGTTCGCGCGCAGCGCCTCGAGCATCCCCGGCGAGACGTCCGAGCAGACGGCCGTCTCGATCACCCCGGCCTGCATCAGGTTGAGCGTGAAGTAGCCCGTGCCCGAGCCGATCTCGAGCGCGCGCGCGAACGGGCCCGGGCTGGGGCCGAGCAGCTTCTCGACCTTGCCGAGCACCTGCGCCCGGCCGACCGCGCCGAAGTCGATGCCCCACTTGGAGTCGTAGCCGCGCGCCGCGACGTCGTGATAGCGGCGGTTGGCGTCGAGGATCTCGTCGGTGCTCGCGGGCGCCGCCATGCGCCCGGGAGTCTAGGCGCGGCCCGCCGCCTCCGTGATGGCGCGCAGCCGGCGCGCCAGCTCGGCCGGCGGCAGCGCGCCGAGCCGCCAGCGCCAGGCGCCCGCCGCGCGCCCGGGCTGGTTCATGCGCGCCTCGGAGCCGAGCCCGAGCACGTCCTGGGCCTGCACCATCGCGACCCGCGACCGCGAGGAGAAGGTCAGCGCGATCAGGTCCCACCAGACCTCGCGCTCGGCTCGGGGGCGGGCGGCGTCGACGCGCGCGCGCCGCTCGGGCGCCAGCGCCTCGTACCAGCCGCGCAGCGTGTCGTTGTCGTGCGTGCCCGTGTACGCGATCCGCTCCGCGGCGTGATTGGCGACGTCGTGCACGTTGTCCGGGCCGCCGTCGAAGGCGAACTGGAGCACGACCATGCCCGGCAGTCCGAGCCCGTCGCGCAGCCGCCCGACCGCGGGCGTGATCACGCCGAGGTCCTCGGCGATCAGCGGCAGCTCGCCGAGCGCCGCGCCGGCGGCGTCGAACAGCGCGCGCCCGGGGCCGCGCCGCCAGCGTCCGCCGAGCGCGGTGCGGGCTCCCTTCGGCACGGCCCAGTAGGCGACGAAGCCGCGGAAGTGGTCGATCCGGGCGAGATCGAACAGCGCGAACGTGCGCGCGAGCCGCGCGATCCACCAGCGGTACCCGCGCCGCTGCAGCGCCGGCCAGTCGTAGAGCGGGTTGCCCCACAGCTGGCCCTTGTCGGTGTAGGCGTCCGGCGGCGTGCCGGCGACGGCGTCGGCGCGGAACAGGCTCGGGTGCGCGCGGTGGTCGGCCGACCCGGGCGCGACGTAGATCGGCACGTCGCCGATCAGGCGCACCCCGCGCTCGTTCGCGTAGGCACGCAGCGCGGACCACTCGCGCTCGAAGCGAACCTGGTCGGCGACCGCGCCGCGACCCGCGAAGCGCGCCCAGTCCTCGATCCAGCTCGCCTCGCGCTCCCGGAAGTCGAGCTGCTCCGCCTGCGTGACCGGCGCCGCCGGCTGCGCGAGCAGCCCCGGCCAGGCCGCGAACGCCGACGACGACTTGTACGGGGAGCGGTAGCGGTCGGGCGGGCCGAGCGGCAGCATCTGCCACCACGCCTGACCGGCTTCGGCGAGCCAGTCGATCCAGGCGAAGGCCTCGGGGCCGAGCCGCCCGCCGGGCAGCGAGGTGGGGTGGAGCTGGACGCCGGCGGAGCGTTCGGATCGCACGGCGCGCACCCTAGCCACGCGCCACGCGACGTTCGGGCACACCTTTCCGGATACTTCGCCCGCGAATGCCGTCCCCACAGCGCACGCCGCCGCCCGCGCGCATCCAGATCCAGTACCCGCAACCCGTCGTCGACGCGGGGCGCTACCCGGCCAAGCGCACCGTCGGCGACCTGGTCGAGGTCTCCTGTGACGTCTTCCGCGACGGGCACGAGCGGCTGCGCGCGGTCGCGCTGTACCGCCGCGCCGGAGCGGAGCGCTGGGCTGAGGCCGAGCTGCAGCCACTCGACGCACACCACAACGGCGTGCGCTGGGGCGGCTCCTTCGAGGTCGACGGGCAGGGCTCGTGGGAGTTCTCGGTCCAGGCGTGGACCGACCTGTTCGCCACCTGGCGCGACGAGTTCACGCGCAAGCTCGAGGCCGGGCAGGACCAGCTCGCGAGCGAGCTGAGCGAAGCGGTGGTGCTGCTCGAGGACGTGGCGCCGCGGGCTGCGGGCGCCGACCGCAAGCTGATCGAGCACACGCTGCGGGTGCTCCGCGACACGGACGTGCTCGAGGCCGCCAAGCACGACGTCGCGCTCGGGCTCGAGCTGTTCGCCGCCGTCGCGCGCAGCACCCCGCGCCACGGGCAGGTCACGCTCGAGCCTGCGCTGGCGCTGGAGGTCGATCGCGTGCGCGCGCGCTTCGGGGCCTGGTACGAGCTGTTTCCGCGTTCGTGGGGCGGTCTCGCGGGGGTCGAGGCGCAGGTTCCGGCGCTCGCCGAGCTCGGCTTCGACGTTCTCTACATGACGCCGATCCACCCGATCGGGCGCAAGAACCGCAAGGGCCGCAACAACACGCTCGTCGCCGGCCCCGACGACCCGGGCTCGCCCTACGCGGTCGGCTCGGCAGAGGGCGGGCACGACGCCGTGCATCCCGACCTCGGCACCGTCGATGACGTGCGCTCGCTGTGCGCGACGGCGGCGGAGCACGGCATGGACGTCTGCATGGACTTCGCGATCAACGCGTCCGCCGACCACCCCTGGCTGACCGAGCACCCGGACTGGTTCCACCGCCGGCCGGACGGGACGCTCAAGTACGCCGAGAACCCGCCCAAGCGCTACCAGGACATCTACAACGTGAACTGGGAGTGCGAGGACTGGCGCGGCCTCTGGGAGGAATGGCGGCGCGTCTTCCTGCACTGGGTCGAGTGCGGCGTCAAGGCGTTCCGGGTCGACAACCCGCACACGAAGCCGATCGCCTTCTGGGAATGGCTGATCGCCGAGGTCCACGCGGTCGACCGCGACGTGATCTTCCTCGCCGAGGCGTTCACGAAGCGGGCGATGATGCGCCAGCTCGCGAAGATCGGCTTCACCCAGGGCTACACCTACTTCACCTGGAAGAACAGCCGCCACGAGCTGACGGAGTACGTCGACGAGCTGGCCTGGGGCCCGGAGAAGGACTACTTCCGCCCGAACTTCTTCGTCAACACGCCCGACATCCTGCACGCCTACCTGGTCGACGGCGGCCCGGCGGCGTTCTACACGCGCTTCGTGCTCGCGGCGACGCTGAGCCCGAGCTACGGGGTCTACTCGGGCTATGAGCACTACGAGAACGTGCCTGTCGGCGAGGGCTCCGAGGAGTACCTCGACTCGGAGAAGTACGAGCTCAAGCAGCGCACGCTCGACGGCCCGATGCTGCCGTTCATGGCGCGCGTCAACGAGATCCGGCGCGCCAACCCGGCGCTCCAGCAGCTCTCGGACGTCGCCTGGCTCGAGACGGCCAACGACCAGCTGATGGCCTACGCCAAGCAGCACGCCGGCAACGCGGTGATCGTCGTCGTCAACCTCGATCCGCATCACGCGCAGGAGGGCAGCGCGATCGTCCCGGCGCAGCTCGGCCTGCCACCCGCGTTCGCCGTCACCGACCAGCTGTCGGGCGAGCGCTTCGACTGGCGCATCGGGCCCAACTACGTGCGCCTGGACCCGTGGACCCGGCAGGCGCACATCCTGCGCGTCGAGGTGCGATGAGCGAGCCCGGGCACTGGTTCGAGGCCGAGCCGCTGTGGTTCAAGACGGCGGTCTTCTACGAGATCCACATCCGCGGCTTCTTCGACGGCAACGGCGACGGCTCGGGCGACTTCCGCGGGCTGACGGAGAAGCTCGACTACCTGCAGTGGCTCGGCATCGACTGCGTCTGGCTGCTGCCCTTCTACAAGTCGCCGCTGCGCGACGGCGGCTACGACATCGCCGACTATCTCCAGATCCACCCGGACTACGGCGTCGTCGAGGACGTGCGCGACTTCATCGAGCAGGCCCACCAGCGTGGCATCCGCGTGATCGCCGACCTCGTGATGAACCACACCTCAAGCGACCACCCGTGGTTCCAGGATTCGCGCTCGAGCCCCGACGATCCCAAGCGCGACTGGTACGTCTGGTCGGAGACCGTGCATCGCTACGAGGACGCGCGGATCATCTTCGTCGACACGGAGACGTCCAACTGGACCTGGGACGAGCAGGCCGGCGCCTACTTCTGGCACCGCTTCTTCTCCCACCAGCCCGACCTCAACTACGACAACCCCGAGGTCCAGGACGCGATGCTCGACGTGCTGCGCTTCTGGCTCGACCTCGGCCTCGACGGCTGCCGGCTGGACGCGGTCCCGTACCTGTTCGAGCGCGAGGGCACGATCTGCGAGAACCTGCCCGAGACGCACGCGTACCTCAAGCGGGTGCGCGCCGAGATGGACGCGAACTACCCCGACCGCGTGCTGCTCGCCGAGGCCAACCAGTGGCCGTCCGACGTCGTGGATTACTTCGGCGAGGGGGACGAGTGCCAGATGTGCTTCCACTTCCCGGTGATGCCGCGGATGTTCATGAGCGTGCGCCGCGAGGAGGCCAAGCCGATCTACGAGATCCTCGCGCAGACGCCCGCGATCCCCGAGAACTGCCAGTGGGGCCTGTTTCTGCGCAACCACGACGAGCTGACGCTCGAGATGGTCACCGACGAGGAGCGCGACTACATGTACTCCGAGTACGCCAAGGACCCGCGCATGAAGATCAACGTGGGCATCCGCCGGCGGCTCGCGCCGCTGCTCGACAACGGCCGCGACGAGATCGAGCTGATGCACGCGATCCTGTTCTCGCTGCCCGGCTCGCCGGTGCTCTACTACGGCGACGAGATCGCGATGGGCGACAACGTCTACCTGGGCGATCGCGACGGCGTGCGCACGCCGATGCAGTGGACCGGCGACCGCAACGGCGGCTTCTCGCGCGCGGACTTCGCGCAGCTCTACGCGCCGCCCCTGATGGACCCGGTCTACGGCTACCAGGCGGTCAACGTCGAGGCGCAGCTGCGCACCCCGACGAGCCTGCTGCGCTGGCTGCGGCGCTTCATCGCGCTGCGCAAGGAGCACCCCGTGTTCGGCTTCGGCACGTTCGAGCCGCTCGAGCCGAGCAACCCGCGCATCTTCGCGCACGTGCGCCGCTACGAGGACGACGTGATGCTCTGCGTCCACAACCTCGCGCGCTCGGCACAGGCGGTCGAGCTTGACCTGACCGAATTCGAGGGCCGCCATCCGGAGGAGATCTTCGGCCGCTCGCGCTTCCCCGCGATCGGGCAGTGGCCCTACCTGCTGACGCTCGCGCCGCGCGGCTTCTACTGGTTCCAGCTCGTCGAGGACGCGGCGGACGATGAGTGAGGCCGAGCGGATCGTCGCCGCGCTGCCGGAGGAGCGCCTGCACGAGTGGGTGCTCGAGCAGCGCTGGTTCGCGTCCAAGGCGCGCGAGGTCGCGCACATCGGGGTGCTCGAGGCCGTCACGCTGCGCGAGCAGTCGCCCGCGCTGGTGCTGGCGCTGGTCGAGGCGCGCTTCCACACCGGCACGCACGAGCTCTACCAGCTGCCGCTCGGGCTGCGCCCGGACGACGAGGAGTGGGACGACCTCGTACTCGCCGACGTCGAGGGCCAGACGGTCTACGACGCGCTCGCCGACGCGGAGCTGGGCCGCGAGCTGCTCGGCCGGCTGCGCGGCGCGTCGGAGGTCGAGGGCGAGCACGGCAGCATCCGCTTCCGCTCGCTCGGCGACGGCGACGGCAACGGCAACGGCAACGGCGGCGGCGAAGCCGGCGGCCGCACGCGAGGCGATGCCGACGTGCGCCCGGTGGGGGTCGAGCAGTCGAACTCCTCCGTCGTCTTAGGCGACGAGCTGATCCTGAAGGTCTTCCGGCGGCTGGAGCCCGGCGTCAACCCCGAGCTCGAGCTGCTGCGCTTCCTCTCCGAGCGCGAGTTCGAGCACATCGCGCCGCTCACCGGCTGGTACGAGTACTCCGGACGGCTCGTGAACGCGACGCTCGGCACGCTGCAGCGGTACCTGACCGGGGCGCACGAAGGCTGGGCGCTGTGCCTGTCCGATCTCGAGGGGTTCGTCCCGCACGCGCGCGACCTCGGCGCGGTCACCGGCCGGCTGCACGCCTGCCTGGGCTCGGCGGCCGGCGACCCCGACTTCGCCTCGGAGGAGCCGAGCACCGAGAACCTGTCGCTGCTCACCGCGACCGTCGACGAGGAGATCGAGCGGATGTTCGTCGACCTCGACTACGACGACCCCGTGCTCGGCCGGCTCGCCGGCCGCAGCCTCGACGTCCGCGAGCGGCTCCAGGCGCTGTCGCACATCGGCGCCGGCGGGCGCCTCATCCGCACCCACGGCGATTACCACCTCGGCCAGACGATGCTGACCGACCGCGGCTGGGTGATCCTCGACTTCGAGGGCGAGCCGGCCCGCTCGCTGCCCGAGCGCCGGCGCAAGCGCTCGCCGCTGCGCGACGTCGCGGGCATCTTGCGCTCGTTCGCCTACGCGGCCTCGGCGGCCGAGCAGCAGAGCGGCGTCGTCGCGCCGGAGGGCTGGGAGGAGCGTGCCCGCGCCGCGTTCCTGGAGGGCTACTTCGAGGCCGTCGACTCGTCGCTGCTCCCGCACGGCCAGGCGGCGATCGGCAAGCTGCTTTCGGTGTTCGAGCTCGAGAAGGCGGTCTACGAGCTGCGCTACGAGCTCAACAACCGCCCCGACTGGGTGGCGATCCCGGTGGCGGGGATCGAGCGGCTGCTCGACGCGGACGAGTAGCGCGGTTTCGTTCTTTCTGCCGCCGTTGACGTTGACGCTCACCCACCGTCATCGGCTAGAACTCCTGACGTGACAGACGCCGAGCAGCTGGCCGCCCGCAGCGCGGCCGATCCGCACTCCTACCTCGGCGCGCATCCGGACGGCAAGGGCGGTGCCGTGATCCGCGCGTTCCGGCCGGCCGCGAGCGCAGTCACCGCCGTCACGGCCGAGGGAGAGCGCACCGCGCTCGCCTCGGTTCACCCGGCGGGCGTCTTCGAGGGCACGGTCAAGCGTGCCGAGCTGCCGCTCGCCTACGAGCTCGAGGTCGACTACGGCGAGGACGGGACGTTCACCGTCGGCGACCCGTACCGCTTCCTGCCGACGCTCGGCGAGATGGACCTGCACCTCGCCGGCGAGGGGCGCCACGAGCAGCTCTACTCCAAGCTGGGGGCGCACGTCATCGAGCATCAGGGCGCCCACGGCACGGCATTCGCGGTCTGGGCGCCCAGCGCCCGCTCGGTCTCGGTCGTCGGCGACTTCAACTCCTGGGACGGGCGCCTGAACCCGATGCGGGCGCTCGGCTCGAGCGGGATCTGGGAGCTGTTCCTGCCCGCCGTCGGGCCGGGCGCCCGCTACAAGTTCGAGATCCTGACCCAGGCGGGCGAGATCCGGCTCAAAGCCGACCCGCTCGCGCTCGCGACCGAGTTGCCGCCGCTGACGGCGTCGGTCGTCTTCCAGTCGACGCACGAGTGGGCGGACCAGGATTGGCTGGCCACGCGACGTGAGGTCGAGCAGCTCGAGGCGCCGATCTCGATCTATGAGGTCCACCTCGGCTCGTGGCGGCTGAACACGCTCGAGGGCAACCGCTCGCTGACCTTCCACGAGCTGGCCGACGAGCTGTCGGCCTACGCGCGCGACATGGGCTTCACCCACATCGAGCTGATGCCGGTGATGGCGCATCCCTACAGCGGCTCCTGGGGCTATCAGGTGACGGGCTACTTCGCCACGACGCCGCGCTACGGCACCCCCGACGAGTTCCGCGGCTTCGTCGACCGGTTGCATCAGAACGGGCTCGGCGTGATCCTCGACTGGGTGCCGGCGCACTTCCCGCGCGACGAGTTCGCGCTCGCGCGCTTCGACGGCACGGCGCTCTACGAGCACGAGGACCCGCGCCGGGGAGCGCACCCCGACTGGGGCACGCTCGTGTTCAACTTCGGCCGCAACGAGGTGCGCAACTTCCTGCTCGCGAACGCTCTCTTCTGGCTGCGCGAGTACCACGCCGACGGGATCCGGGTCGACGCCGTCGCGTCGATGCTCTATCTCGACTACTCGCGCGAGGAGGGCCAGTGGGTGCCGAACGAGTTCGGCGGCAACGAGGACCTCGACGCGGTCGGCTTCCTCAAGCAGCTCAACGAGCTGATCTACGCGCAGGAGCCGGGCGCGATCTCGGCGGCCGAGGAGTCGACCGCCTGGCCGGGCGTCTCGCGCCCGACATACCTCGGCGGGCTCGGCTTCGGCTTCAAGTGGAACATGGGCTGGATGCACGACACGCTGGCGTACTTCCAGCTCGAGCCGATCCACCGCCGCTGGCATCACCACGAGCTGACCTTCTCGCTCGTCTACGCGTTCACGGAGAACTTCATCCTGCCGCTGTCGCACGACGAGGTCGTGCACGGCAAGGGCTCGATGCTCTCCAAGATGCCCGGCGACCGCTGGCAGCAGCTGGCCAACCTGCGTGCGCTGTACGCGTTCATGTGGGCGCATCCCGGCAAGAAGCTGTTGTTCATGGGC
Organism: Solirubrobacteraceae bacterium; assembly: GCA_035645355.1. Classification (GTDB taxonomy): domain Bacteria; phylum Actinomycetota; class Thermoleophilia; order Solirubrobacterales; family Solirubrobacteraceae; genus DASQMT01. The sequence continues at coordinate 11,087 of DASQMT010000312.1, forward strand.
AACGAGATCGCCCAGGAGCAGGAGTGGTCGGAGGAGCGCTCGCTCGACTGGCACCTGCTCGAGGACCCCGAGCACTCCGGCGTGCAGGCGCTGGTGCGCGACCTCAACCACGCCTACCGCGCCACGCCCGCGCTGTGGGAGCGCGACCAGGACGGCACCGCGTTCTGGTGGCTGGAGCCCAACGACGCCGAGGCGAGCGTGTTCGCGTTCGCGCGCATCGGCCGCGATGCGCGCAAGCCGCTCGTGTTCGTCGCGAACCTGACGCCGGTGCCGCGCACGGGCTACCGGATGGGCCTGCCCGTGCCGGGCCGCTGGATCGAGCTGGTGAACACGGACGCGGCTCACTTCGGCGGCTCCGGCCAGGGCAACCTCGGCGGCGTCGAGGCCGAGGACGCGCCCTGGATGGGCCAGTTCCACTCGGCCGAGCTGACGCTGCCGCCGCTCGGCGCGCTGTGGCTCGTGCCGGAGGCTGCGGCCATGCAGCGGTGAGACGGTCCGCGAGCGACCGCTGGATAGGGTCAGCGCCGTGAATTCAGGCCCGGACCTCCCGTGGGAGGCGCCGCTCGGCGCCTTCCCCGCTCCTGATGGCAGCACGCAGTTCCGCGTCTGGGCGCCGCGCGCGGACTCGCTCGCGCTCGAGTGCGGGGGTGCGCAGGCGGCGCTCGAGTCGGCCGGCTTCGGCGTGTTCGAGGCGCAGCTGCCGGTCGGGCACGGCGCCGACTACCGCTACGTCGTCGACGACCTGCGCATCCCCGACCCGTGCTCGCTCTGGCAGCCGGACGGGCTGCGCGGCAGCTCGCGTGTGCTCGACCCCGCCACGTTCGCATGGACGGACTCCGGCCACCGCGCGCCGGCGCTGCGCGACCTGGTGCTCTACGAGCTGCACACCGGCACGTTCACCCGCGAGGGCACGTTCGAGGCGGCGATCCCGCACCTGCGCGAGCTGCGCGAGCTGGGCATCACCGGGATCGAGCTGATGCCGGTCGGCGAGTTCCCCGGGCGCCACGGCTGGGGCTACGACGGCGTCTACATCTCGGCCGCCCACAGCGCCTACGGCGGGCCGCTCGGGCTCCAGCGGCTCGTCGACGCCGCCCACGCCGAGGGGCTCGCGGTGATCTTGGACGTCGTGCACAACCACATCGGCGCGTCCGGCGTGCAGGCGCTCGAGGCCTTCGGGCCCTACCTGACGGAGAAGCACACGACGCCCTGGGGCAAGGCGATCAACCTCGATGACGCGCAGTCGGACCCGGTGCGCGAGTGGATCCTGCAGTCGGCCGAGCGCTGGATCCGCGACTTCCACCTCGACGGGCTGCGGCTCGACGCCGTGCACGCGCTGGGCGACTCCAACCCCGAGCACATCGTGGCGGCGATCGCGCGCCGCGTGCACACGGCGAACCCGCGCGCGCTCGTGATCGCCGAGTCGGGCCTCAACGACCCCAAGGTGGTGCGTCCCGGCGGTTGGGGCTGCGACGCCGCCTGGGCCGACGACTTCCACCATGCGCTGCATGTCGCGCTGACGGGCGAGACCGACGGCTGGTACGAGGAGTTCGCCGACATCGGCACGCTGGTAAAGGCCTTCGGGCGCCCGCACGTGCACGACGGGGTCTACTCGAGCTTCCGCAAGCGGCGCTTCGGCGCCCCTGCCGGCGACGTCGCGCCTGAGCGCTTCGTCGTCTTCTCCTCCAACCACGACCAGGTCGGCAACCGCGCGTTCGGCGACCGGCCCGCGGCCGACAGCCGGCCGCTGGCCGCGCTGCTGACCTGTCTGGCACCGTTCACGCCGATGCTCTTCCAGGGCGAGGAGTACGGCGAGCGCGCCCCGTTCCAGTTCTTCAGCGACCACATCGATTCGGAGATCGCGGCGGCGACGCGCCAGGGCCGGCGCCACGAGTTCGCCGCCTTCGAGGCGTTCGGTGAGCAGGTGCCGGACCCGCAGGACCCGCGCACCTTCGAGCGGTCGAAGCTGACGCGCGCGGGTGAGCCGGCCGGCATGCGCGAGCTCTACGCGGCCGCGCTGGCGCTGCGCGCCGAGCTGGCGGGGGAGGAGGCGCACGCGCACGCCGAAGGGCGCGCGCTGACCGTGCGCCGCGGGCCCTACCGGATCCTCGCCAACTTCTCCGGCGATCCGTGGCCGCTGGACGGCGAGCCCGTGCTGATCGCCGGCGAGGTGCGCGACGGCGCGCTCGCGCCGCTCGCCGGAGCCGTATTGCGATGAGGGAGATCTGGCCCGGAGACCCGTTCCCGCTCGGCGCGAACTGGGACGGCGGCGGCGTCAACTTCTCGCTGTTCTCGGAGAACGCCACGCGCGTCGAGCTCTGCCTGTTCGACGCCGACGACGTCGAGGAGCGCATCGAGCTGCGCGAGCGCACCGCCTTCAACTGGCACTGCTATCTGCCGTTCGTGGAGCCCGGCCAGCGCTACGGCTACCGCGTCCACGGTCCCTACGCGCCCGCTGAAGGGCATCGCTTCAACCCCTCCAAGCTGCTGCTCGATCCCTATGCGAAGTCGATCGAGGGGCCGATCCGCTTCGACCGCGGAAACGTCCTGCCCTACGTCCCCAGCGGCGAGCACGACGCCGACCTCGAGCTCGACGAGGATGACGACGCCGACGCGATCCCGAAGTGCGTCGTCATCGATCCGCGCTTCGACTGGGAGGGCGACCGCCGGCTGAGCACGCCCTGGAACCAGACGGTCATCTACGAGGCCCACGTCAAGGGCTTCACCAAGCTGCGCCCCGGCGTGCGCGAGGACCTGCGCGGCACCTATGCCGGACTGGCCTCCGAGGACGCGGTCGCGCACCTCAAGTCGCTCGGCGTGACGGCGGTCGAGCTGCTGCCTGTGCACCACATCGCCGACGAGCACTTTCTCGCCGACAAGGGGCTGACGAACTACTGGGGCTACTCCTCGATCGGCTTCTTCGCGCCGCACTCGCCCTACGCGGCGACCGGCGCGCGCGGCAAAGAGGTGCGCGAGTTCAAGGGCATGGTCAAGGCGCTGCACCGCGCCGGCATCGAGGTGATCCTCGACGTCGTCTACAACCACACCGCGGAGGGCAACCACCTCGGCCCGATGCTCTGCTTCAAGGGGGTCGACAACAAGTCCTACTACCGCCTCGCGCCCTCGAACCCGCGCTACTACACGGACTTCACGGGCACCGGCAACTCGCTCAACGTCGTGCACCCGAGCGTGCTGCGCCTGATCATGGACTCGCTGCGCTACTGGGTCGTCGAGTGCCACGTCGACGGCTTCCGCTTCGACCTCGCCTCGGCGTTGGCGCGCGAGCTCTACGAGGTCGACCGCCTGTCCGCGTTCTTCGACGTGATCCACCAGGACCCGATCCTGTCCCAGGTCAAGCTGATCGCCGAGCCGTGGGACGTCGGCCCGGGCGGCTACCAGGTCGGCAACTTCCCCGTGCTGTGGACGGAGTGGAACGGCATCTACCGCGACGTGATGCGCGACTTCTGGCGTGGCGAGGCCAACGGCGGCGAGTTCGCGCGGCGGCTGACGGGCTCGAGCGACCTCTACCAGGGCGACGGGCGGCGCCCGTTCGCGTCGCTGAACTTCATCACAGCCCACGACGGCTTCACGCTGCGCGACCTCGTCTCCTACAACAGCAAGCACAACGACGCCAACCTCGAGGGCAACCGCGACGGGACCGATGACAACCGGTCCTGGAACTGCGGCGTCGAGGGCGAGACCGACGACCCAGAGATCAACGCGCTGCGCGAGCGCCAGCAGCGCAACTTCCTCGCGACGCTGCTGCTCTCGCAGGGCGCGCCAATGCTGCTCGGCGGCGACGAGCTCGGGCGCACGCAGGGCGGCAACAACAACGGCTGGTGCCAGGACTCCGAGATCTCGTGGTTCGATTGGGAGATCGACGCGCGCGGACTGCGCCAGCTCGAGTTCACGCAGCGCCTGATCGCGCTACGGCGCGCGCACCCGGTGTTCCACCGGCGCGACTTCCTGACCGGCGAGGACCCGGGCGGCTCGGGCCTCCCGGACGCCTGGTGGTTCCGGCCGGACGGCCGGCGCATGACGCAGGGCGACTGGAGCGGCTCCGCGCGGCGGCTCGGGTTCTTCCTCAACGGCGAGGGGATCACGGCGCCCGGACCGGGCGGCGAGCGCGTCGAGGACGACTCCTTCCTGCTCTTGTTCAACGCCTCGGCGGAGGACAGCGCGTTCACGCTGCCCACCCGCCGCTTCGGCAAGCAGTGGGCGCTCGTGTTCGACACGTTCGACCCCGACGTCGCGGCGGGCTCGCGGATCGTCGACGCGGGCTCGCAGCTCCTGATCGCCGCGCGCTCGCTGACGCTGCTGCGGCGACGCGATTGAGATGGCGCATTTCCGCGCGACCTACCGGCTGCAGCTGGGCGGCGAGCTCGAGTTCGCGGCCGCCGCGGAGCTCGTTCCCTACCTGAGCGAGCTCGGGTTCTCGCACCTCTACCTCTCGCCGGCGTTCGCGGCGCGCGCTGGGTCCACGCATGGCTACGACGTGATCGATCCGACGCGGCTCGCGGACGCGCTCGGCGGCGAGCAGCGGTTCCGCGCGCTTGCCGCAGCGGTGCGCGCCGCGGGCATGGGGATCGTGCTCGACATCGTCCCGAACCACATGGCGACCGACGAAGCGAACCCGTACTGGAGCGACGAGCGGCGGCGAACGCAGTTCTTCGACCTCGACCCCGAGACGGGCCGGCACCGGCGCTTCTTCGACGTCGATCACCTCGCGGGCGTGCGCCAGGAGGATCCGCAGGTGTTCGCCGAGACGCACGGGCTCGCGCTGCGCCTGGTCGCAGAGCGGCTCGTCGACGGGCTGCGCATCGACCATCCCGACGGGCTGCTCGACCCTGCCGGCTACCTGGAGCGGCTGCGCGACGGCGGCGCCGACCACGTCTGGGTCGAGAAGATCCTCCACCCCGGCGAGCAGTTGCGCGACTGGCCCGTCGAGGGGACCGTCGGCTACGAGTTCGCCAACGACGTCTGCGCCTTGTTCGTCGACCCGGCGGGCGAGCCCGCGCTGACGGACCTCTGGACCGAGCTCTGCGGTGACGCGCGCCCGTTCGGCGAGTGGGCGACGGACGCCAAGGTCGAGCAGGCGCGGACGACGTTCGCCCCCGAGGTCGAGTGGCTGCGGCGCCTGTGGCCGGAGGTCGAGGGACTCGAGCAGGCACTGGCCTCACTGCCCGTCTATCGGACCTACATCCGCGGCCTGCCCGCGCGCGAGGACGTGCGCGTGCTGGCCGAGGCGGGGCTGACCGAGTGGCTGGCGCAGGCGCCGCGGCCGTTCCGCGAGCGCTTCCAGCAGCTCACGCCGCCGATCCAGGCGAAGGGCGTCGAGGACACCGCCTTCTACCGCTACGCGCGCCTGCTCGCGCTCTGCGAGGTCGGCGGCGACCCGAGCCGCTTTGCGATCGACGTCGACGCGTTCCATGCCGGCAACGCCGCGCGCGCCGCGCGGTTTCCGCTCCATCTGCTGAGCAGCCAGACGCACGACACGAAGCGCTCGGGCGACGTGCGCGCACGGATCGGCGCGCTCGCCGGGATCGCCGCGGAGTGGGTTGCGAGCGTGCACGCCTGGCGCGAGTTGTGCGCGCCGCTGCGGGACGGCGGAGCGCCGGACGCCGTCGAGGAGTACACGATCTTCCAGACGCTCGTGGGCGCGTGGCCGATCGAGCCCGACCGGCTGTGCGCGTACATGTGCAAAGCGCTGCGCGAGGCTAAGCGCAACACGGCCTGGGTCGAGCCCGACGCGGACTGGGAGGGCCGGGTGCTCGGCTACTGCCGCGGGCTCTACGAGCACGACCCGTTCCGGGCCGCCTTCGAGCCGTTCGCGGCGCGCGTCGCCGTCGCGGGGGCTGCACGCGCTACGCCAGACGGCCTTGAAGCTGACCGTCCCGGGGGTGCCTGACGTCTACCAGGGCGACGAGCTCGCCTCGCTCTCGCTGGTCGACCCCGACAACCGCCGGCCCGTCGACTGGGGGCGCCGCCGCGAGCAGCTCGCGGCGCTGCGCGACGGTGCCCCGCCCGAGGGGCCGGATGGGCGCAAGCTGTGGCTGATCCGCGAGCTGCTCGCGCTGCGTGCGCGGCGCCCCGAGTCGTTCGCCGGCGGCTACACGCCGCTCGCGGTGGGCGACGACGCGGTCGCCTTCCTGCGCGGCGGCGATGTCGCGGTCGCGCTGCCGATCCGCGGCGCGGCCCCCACAATCAGCCTGCCGCCGGGCGATTGGCGCCCGGCTTTCGAATCGGACAAGCTGCCCGCCGCCGGGATTACGGTCCTGGAACGCCACTCGTAAGGGCGGTCAACCTGCGCGACGATGGGCTCATGGACTTCTCCGACCTGAGCGCCGTGTACATCAACTGCACGCTGAAGCGCTCCCCCGAGCCGTCGCACACGCAGGGGCTCGGCGATCGCTCGATCGCGATCATGCAGGCCAACGGCGTCGCCGTCGAGCAGTACCGCGCGATCGACCACGAGATCGCGACCGGTGTGTACACGGACATGACCGAGCATGGCTGGGAGCGCGACGAGTGGCCCGCGATCTCCGAGCACGTGATGGCCGCCGACATCCTCGTGCTGCTCTCGCCGATCTGGCTCGGGGAGAAGTCGTCGGTCTGCACGCGGGTGATCGAGCGGCTCTATGGCAACAGCAGCGTGCTCAACGAGCGCGGCCAGTACGCCTACTACGGCCGCGTCGCCGGCTGCCTGATCACGGGCAACGAGGACGGGATCAAGCACTGCGCGATGAACATCCTCTACTCACTCCAGCACCTCGGCTACACGATCCCGCCGCAGGCTGACGCGGGCTGGATCGGCGAGGCGGGGCCGGGCCCCAGCTACCTCGACGACGGCTCGGGCGGTCCCGAGAACGACTTCACGAACCGCAACACGACCTTCATGACCTGGAACCTGCTGCACCTGGCGCGGATGCTCAAGGACGCCGGCGGCATCCCGGCACACGGCAACCAGCGCTCAGAGTGGGACGCCGGCTGCCGCTTCGACGCGCCCAACCCGGAGCACCGCTGAAACCCGGCTAGCGCCGCACCGTCACGCGCAGCCGCTCGACCGCGTTGTTGGCGAAGCCCTTGAGGTTCCAGGGCGGCTCGACGGGCTGGACGTTGCCGGCGGCGTCGGTCGCGCGCGAGCAGATCTCGTGGCTCCCCGGAGGCGGATCCTCCCAGGCGTAGGACCAGCCG
>DASQMT010000313.1:0-13083 GCA_035645355.1 Solirubrobacteraceae bacterium
GACCTCGGTATTCGCGCCGTCTTAGACCGTGCGATCGAGGCCGTCGGGCCGGGCCCTGTCTACCTGACCGTCGACATCGACGTGCTCGACCCGGCCTTCGCCCCCGGCACCGGCACGCCCGAGCCCGGCGGCATGACGCCGGCCGAGCTGCTGCTCGCGGTGCGCACCGTCGCGGCCGCGCTCGAGCTGGTCGGCGCGGACGTCGTCGAGGTGATCCCGACCGGCGTCGGCTCCGCCGACGTGACCGCCCTGGTCGCCGAGCGCATCGTGCGCGAGGCGCTGACCGGCATCGCGCTGCGCCGGCGCAGCAGCTGAGGTCGCGTGTCATGGCGACACGCGACCTCGCGCTTCACGGGCGTCAGCCGTCGCGGCGCTCGATGTAGCTCATCACGTGCTTGATGCGCGTGTAGTCCTCGAGCCCGTACATCGACAGGTCCTTGCCGTACCCGGAGTGCTTGTAGCCCCCGTGCGGCATCTCGGCGACGAGCGGGATGTGGCAGTTGATCCAGACGCAGCCGAAGTCGAGCCGCCGCGACATGCGCATCGCGCGCCCGTGGTCCTCCGTCCAGACGCTCGAGGCCAGGCCGTAGGGCACCCCGTTAGCCCACTCGAGCGCCTTGTCCTCGTCGTCGAACGTCTGCACCGAGATGACCGGGCCGAAGATCTCCTTCTGGATCATCTCGTCGTCCTGGCGCAGGCCGTCGACTACCGTCGGCTCGAAGAAGAAGCCGCGGTCGCCCTGGCGGTTGCCCCCGGCGACGACGGTCGCATGGTCCGGGACGCGCTCGAGGAAGCCGCCGACGTGGGCGAGCTGGTTGGCGTTGTTGAGCGGGCCGTAGAGCACGTCGCCGTCGTCGGGCGGGCCGGTCTTCGTGTTGCGCGCCTGCTCGCCGAGCGCGGCGACGAAGTCGTCGTGCACGCGCGGGCCCGCGAGCACTCGCGTCGCCGCGGTGCAGTCCTGGCCGGCGTTGAAGTAGCCCGCGATCGCGATGTTCTCCGCCGCCAGCTCGACGTCGGCGTCGTCGAACACGATCACGGGGGCCTTGCCGCCCAGCTCCAGGTGCACGCGCTTGACGTCGTCCGCGGCCGCGCGCGCGACGGCCATGCCGGCGCCGACGCTGCCCGTGATCGACACCATCGCCGGAGCGGGATGGGAGACGAGCGCCGCGCCCGTGTCGCGGTCGCCGCAGACGACGTTGAAGACGCCGGCCGGCAGGAACTCTGCCATCAGCTCCGCCATCCATGCCGTGCTCGCCGGCGTCGTGTCGGACGGCTTGAGCACCATCGCGTTGCCGGCCGCCAGCGCCGGCGCCCACTTCCAGACGGCCATCATCGCCGGGTAGTTCCACGGCGTCACGGCCGCGCAGACGCCGACGGGCTCACGGCGGATGAACGAGGTGTGCCCCTCCATGTACTCGCCGGCCGACTTGCCCTCGAGCACGCGCGCGGCGCCGGCGAAGAAGCGGATCTGGTCGCACATCGGGGGAATCTCCTCCGAGGCGGTCAGCTCCTTCGGCTTGCCCGTGTTCTGCGACTCGATCGCGATCAGCTCGTCCGCACGCTCCTCGATCGCGTCGGCGATGCGCAGCAGCGCGCGCTGGCGCTCGCTGGGGGTCGCGTCGCGCCAGGCCTCGAAGCCCTTGGCGGCGGCCTCGAAGGCGCGGTCGAGGTCAGCCTCCCCCGACAATGGGGCGGTCGCGTATTGCTCGCCGGTGCTGGGATCGATCAGGTCGGTCGTGCGCCCGTCAGCCGGGGCGGCGCGCTCGCCGTCGATGAAGTTGCTGATCTCGATGCTCATCCGCTCTCCTCGTGTGGTGTTTCCCGAACACGTACCACAGGACGACCGAGCAGCACTACCGGTCGCGCAGCAGCCGCCGCAGGATCTTGCCCGATGCCGATCGCGGGATCTCCTCGACCACCTCGACCGCCCGGATCCGCTTGTAGGGCGCGACGCGCTCGGCCACCCACGCCATCAACGCGTCAGCGTCGAGATCGTCTCCGGCGGCCACGACGCAGGCCTTCGGCGCCTCGCCGCCGGCCTCGTCGGGGATCGGGATCACGGCTGCGTCCGCGACCGCGGGGTGGCTGACCAGCAGCGCTTCGAGCTCGGCCGGCGGAACCTGGTAGCCCTTGTGCTTGATCAGCTCCTTGACGCGGTCGACGATCCTGAAGGCGCCGCCGTCGTCGATCCGAGCGACGTCGCCCGTCTTGAGCCAGCCGTCCGCCGTCAGCGTCGCGGCGGTCGCCTCGTCGTCGCCGAGGTAGCCGCGCATCACCTGCGGGCCGCGGACCCAGAGCTCACCTGCGTCCTCGGTGTCCGCGCCCGAGCCGGGATCGACGAGCCGCGCCTCGGTGCTCGGCACGAGCGGCCCGACGGCGCCCGGGTCCTGCTCCTCGATGCCGTCGTCGGGCGCGATGTGGGTGACGGGGCTCGCCTCGGTCATGCCGTAGCCCTGGCGCACGGGCGCGCCGAGCCGCTCCGAAGCGCGGTCGGCGGTGCCCGCGTCGAGCGGCGCGGCGCCGGAGATGACCACCTCGAGCGCCAGCTCGCGGCCCTCGAGGCCGGGCGTCTTGGCCAGGCCCAGCACGATCGGCGGCGCGACGTGCGCCCGCGTGACCCGGTGGCGCTCGAGCACGTCCAGGAAGGCGCTCATGTCGAAGCGCGGCAGCGTGACGATCGTCGCTCCCTGCGAGAGGCCGAGGTTGAGCACCGCCACCTGGCCGTAGATGTGGAAGAACGGCAGCACGCCGACCAGCACGTCGTTGCCCGAGACACGGTGCACCGCGCGGATCTGCTCCATGTTGGCGACCAGGTTGCGATGTGTCAGCATCACGCCCTTGGAGAGCCCGGTCGTGCCGCTCGAGAACGGCAGCGTGACGAGGTCGCCGGCCGGATCGACCGACGGCGCGCCCGGGTCCGTGTCGCCGCGGGGCAGCGATTCGAGCGCGAACTGGGTCAGACCGGAGCTCGCGACCGCGGCGCGGAGCGGCTCGGCCACGATCACGGCGCTCGCGCCGGCGGTCGCGAGCTGGGTCGCGATCTCGTCGTGCGTGAGCACCGGATTGATCGGCGTGACCGTCGCGCCGAGTGCCACCACGGCGTGGTAGGCGACCGCCCATGCCGGGCTGTTGGGCGCCAGCAGCCCGACCGCGTCGCCCGGCCCGACACCCTCGGCGGCCAGCCCGGATGCGACGTCCCGGACGTGCTGCGCGAGCTCGGCATAGGTCGTGACGGAGCCGTCTGTGCCGTCGATCAGCGCCGGCTTGTCGCCACGCTGCGGGGCGCCGCCGAGCACGTACTCCCCGAGTGCGACGTCGGGAACATGGACGTCGGGGAACGGGCTGCGGAAGGCCATCCGCGACAGCCTATGCGCACGGCGCCCTACGCGGGCGGTGGGCTGGAGACGACGAAGCGCGTCTCCGACGGCGGCTCGCCGGTCTCGTCGTACGTGCCCAGCGACTCGAGCTCGACGCCGAGCACGATGTGGCGCACGGACACTGCGAGGTAGCCGTGGCTCTCGGGCTCACGTGCACCGCCGAGCCAGCGCAGCTCGGCGTCGGTGACCGGAAGGAAGTCGGAGTCGTGCGAGTTGAGGAAGTCCGTCATGCGCGAGCGGTATCCCTCGTTGGGCAGCTGTAGCGTGCCCTCGATCGTGTGGCGCTCGGTCTCGAGCCGGACGCGCAGGCGGCGGTAGTGCATCCGCTGTGTATCGGGCGCTCGGCGGACGGGCTATAGGGTGGCGCGCCACCGTGCCCGAGATCGACGAAACGCTGCGGCCATGGCTCGACCGGATCCTCGACGACACCGGCCTGCTCGACCTCTACGACGCGCACACCCATATCGGGCGCAACGACCCCGACGGCTACAAGCAGACGGCCGCTGAGCTGATCGACGCGCTCGAACCGGCCGGCGCACGGGCGGTCGTGTTCCCGATGCATGAGCCTGACGGGTACCGCGACGCGAACGACGCCGTGCTCGCCGCCGCGATGGAGCAGCCCGAGCGGCTCGTCGCCTTCTGCCGGGTGAGCCCCCACGACAGGGCGCTCGCCGAGGCGCGCAGGGCGCTCGACGCGGGCGCGCGCGGAATCAAGCTCCATCCCCGCGCCGAGCGGTTCAGCATGGACGAGCCGACGGTCGCCGAGCTCGTGGCGCTGGCGCATGAGCGCCGCGTGCCCGTGCTGATCCACGCCGGACGTGGCATCCCCGCGCTGGGCCAGAACACGGTCCGGCTCGCCGAGCGCTACCCGGACGCGGCGCTGATCCTCGCGCACGCCGCGATCTCCGACCTCGCCTGGCTGTGGCGCGTGCTGCCGGCACATCCGAACGTGCTGATCGACACGTCGTGGTGGAACCCGGTCGACCTCATCGCCCTGTTCGCGCTGGCGCCGCCCGCGAGCATCGTCTGGGCGAGTGACTCGCCCTACGGGCGCCCGCTGGCATCGGCCGTCTGGGCCCTGCGCTGCGCGCTGCAGGCGGGCAGCACGCCGGCGCAGCTGCGCGGCATCGCGGGAGAGACGATCGAGCGGGTGCTGGCGGGCGAGCGGCCGCGAGATCTCGGCCCGCCTCCCGGCCCGCCGTCCGCACCGCTCGACCTGCTGCTCGAGCGAGTGGTCTCGAACCTCCACAGCGCCTTCGCGCAGCTGGCCGCAGGCACCGATCCCGTCGAGCCGCTCGGGCTCGCGCGGCTGGCGTGCGCGGTCGGCACGGACGGACCACTCGCAGCGGTGCATGCCGCCGTGCTCGAGCAGCTCGATCGCTTCGAGGCCGCGCTCGAGCCGCCGCCGCCGGGCCTGCGCTTCCCCGCCGCCACCCGCTACCTGGTGCATGCGCTGAACGTCGCGCGCACGCCGGACGTCCCGCTGCCGGCGCTGCCCGGCGCTCCGCCACCGACCCGCGCCGAGGCCGAGTCCTGAGCGCTCGCTCAGCCCCCGCCGAGCCCGCGCATCACGTCGCGCTCGCCGCGGCTCTGCGGCGGCGCTTCGTCGTCGGGCGGGGAGGGGTCGGACATCAGAGCACCCCGAGCAGCATCAGCAGGATCACAGTGACGATCGCCGAAACGAGCAGCGAGCCGAAGCATCCAAGGCGATTCGAGAAGAAGAAGAACACCGACCGTCCCTACCCACCCCTGCGTCATATAGACGCTTATCTCGACGAGCGACCGGTTCAGAGCGCTCTGCGGCCCGCGAACGCACGGCCCAGCGTGACCTCGTCGGCGTACTCGAGGTCGCCGCCGACGGGCAGGCCGGACGCCAGGCGGGTGACAGCGACGCCCGGCGAGCGCTCGTGCAGCCCGCCGGCGATGTGCAGCGCCGTCGCCTCGCCCGTCGTCGTCGGGTTCGTGGCCAGCACGACCTCGCGCACCACCGGATCGGCGCGCGCGACGCGGTCGTAGAGCTGCGCGATCTTGAGGTCCTCGGGCTCGACGCCATCGATCGGCGAGAGCGCGCCGCCCAGCACGTGGTAGCGGCCGCGGTACTCATGCGTGCGCTCGACCGGTATCACGTCGCCCGGCTCCTCGACGACGCAGATCAGCGCGGGATCGCGGCGCTCGTCCTGGCAGATCGTGCAGCGCGGTCCCTCGGCGAGGTTGAAGCAGACCTCGCACAGCGAGATCCGGTCCTTGACGTCGCGGATCGCCTCGGCCAGCGCGTGCGCATCCTCGCGTGAGGCGCGCAGCAGGTGGAAGGCGAGCCGTTGCGCCGTGCGGTTGCCGATTCCGGGGAGCTTGCCCAGCTCGGTGACCAGGCGCTCGAGCGGAGGGGCGAGCAGCCCGCTACCTCTGCTTGCGCCGGGCAGCGCGGTTCGGCTGCGCGCCCGGCAGCCCGCCGGCGCCGCCCAGCCCGCCGAGCCCACCGAGGCCGCCGAGCGCATCGAGCGCCGCCGCGGGGTCCATGCCGCCGGCGCCGCTCAGCTTCGCCTGCAGCTCCATCGCCTGGCGCAGCGCCTCGTTGATGGCCGCCACGACCATGTCCTGCAGCATCTCGACGTCCTCGGGGTCGACCGCGTCCGGGTCGATGACGAGCGACTGGAGCTCCAGATCGCCGGTCATCACGACTTTGACCATGCCGCCGCCGGCCGACGCCTCGACGCGCTCGTCCTTGAGCTTCTCCTGCGCGGCCTGCATGTCTTCCTGCATCTTCTGCGCCTGCTGCAGCAGGGCGCCGATGTTGGGCGGCTGTGGCATCACGACTCCTCCTCGGCTGGAAGCTCCTCGGCATCGAACTCTCGCATGAAGGCCTCGACGAGCTCGTCGTCCGAGAGCGCGGGGACGGGGTGCGCCGCCGCGGCGTCCTCGTCGGCGAGCGCATATGCGAGTCGTAGCGAGCTGCCGGTGACGCTGCGGATCGCCGTCGCGATCTGGTCGCGGCAGGCCGGGTCCTCGGCCTTGCGCTTGTAGAACGCGGCCGACTCGGCCCAGCTCAGGGTCAGCTCACCGCCGTCCAGCGCGGAGGGACGCGCGTTCTCCATCAGCGCGTGCAGCATCGGGTGGCGCTCCTGGACGTCGGCCAGCACGGCCGGCCAGAGCTCGGTCACGCCGGGGAGGTCGAGCTCGAGCCCGACGCGCACCTCCGGCTCCCCGACCTCGCCGCCGCGCTCGACCACGGCGACCGCCGTGACCGCGGGCCCGCCGTCGATCTCCGCGGACGCGGCGACGATCGCGGCGGCTTGCAGTGGGGCTTCGGCGGCGTCGGCGGCCGGTGTCGTCTGCGCTTTGTCGGGCGCCGACGTCGTAGTCGCCGGCGCGTTCGCAGCCCGCCCGGCAGCGGTCGCCGGCACCTCGGGGCGGCGCACGGCCGCCGGCGGGCCCGGGCGGCGGCCCTCGAGCCGCTCGAGCCGCGCGACCAGTGCACGCACGGACGGGTCGAGCTCCGGCCGGGCGCCCTTGATCAGCGCCAGCTCGAGCTGCGTGCGCGCATCGGCGCCGTCCTTCATCGCACGCAGCGCGCCCGCGACGAGGTCGAGCAGCTGCACGACGGCGGCCTCGCCGACACGCTGCGCCTGCTCCGCGAGCCGCGCGTCCTGCTCGGTTGTCACCTTCAGCTCGTCGGGCACCTCGCCGAGCGTCTGGACGATCATCAGCCCGCGGAGGTGTGCCTCCAGATCGCCGAAGAAGCGCCCGACGTCACGGCCTGAGTCCGCCAGCCGCGCTGCGGCGTGCAGCGCTCCGCGCGCGTCGCCGGCGGCGACTGCGTCGACCGCTCCGAAGAGCAGGTCGGCGTCCGCGGCGCCGAGCACCGCGAGCACGTCTTCGAGCGTCACGGTGGTGTCCGAGTAGGCGACGAGCTGCTCGAGCGTGCCGAGCGCGTCGCGGAACGAGCCGGTCGCCGAGCGGGCGATCAGGGCGGTCGCCTCGTCGGGGATCGTGATCTGCTCGGCGTCGGCGACGCGCCGCAGCACATCGGCGATCTGCTGCTGCGTCGGACGGCCGAAGTCGAAGCGGTGGCAGCGGTCGACCACCGTCGGAAGGACCTTGTTCGCCTCGGTCGTCGCGAGCACGAAGACGGTGTGCGGCGGCGGCTCCTCGAGCGTCTTGAGGAACGCGTTCCAGGCAGCCGCCGACAGCATGTGCGCCTCGTCGAGGATGTAGACCTTGTGGCGCCCGGACACCGGCGCGTAGGCGACCTTCTCGCGCAGGTCGCGGATGTCGTCGACGGAGTTGTTCGACGCCGCGTCCATCTCGAGCACGTCCAGCGACGTGGCGTCCGCGATCGAGCGGCACGAGTCGCACGCGCCGCACGGCGTGACCGTCGGACCCTCGACGCAGTTCAGCGACGCGGCGAGGATCTTCGCCATCGAGGTCTTCCCGGTCCCGCGCGAGCCGACGAACAGGTATGCGTGGTGCACGCGGTCCTGCTCGAGCGCGTTGCGAAGCGTGCGCACGACGTGCTCCTGCCCGACGACGTCCGCGAACGACCGGGGGCGATGACGGCGGTAGAGCGAGACTGAGGCGGCCACGGGCCGTGAGTCTAGCCCTCGCTCCGGGCGTTCCGCCCGGCCTCGCGCCGGGCGGAAAGGTGGACCGTGCACCCTCTGTCGAAGCCGGTTCCCCGGGCGCGTCCACTGCTGTGCACTCCGGCACGGGCAACCCCGCAACGCCTGCCGGTGACCGCTTAAGGCTGCTTCCTTCCGGACCTGACCTGGTTCACGGGCCGACACCGCGCGGGACCCGGCCATCAACGCCCACACCAGTGCGCTGACCCCGGGGGCCTGAGCCCCTCGAGAGGGAATTCAGCCCCGCTAGAGCGGATTGCGGATTCAGGGCACCGCTATCTCCCCGCCTAGCACGGTCCGCCCGGCATGCTACCGGGCTAGACTCTGTCGCCGCCAAGAGGGCGCGTAGCTCAGTGGGAGAGCGCTCGCTTCACACGCGAGAGGTCGCAGGTTCGAAACCCGCCGCGCCCATGTTCTGAAGCCCCTGCGTCTGCATCTGCGGGGGTTGCGTCGTCTTCGAGACCACTACTGGAGGCGGTCGTCGGGGTGGTTTCGCGTCTTTGCCCGTCTCCTTGTCGGCTGGGAGCAGGGAAGCGTTCGTGCTTCCGATGCGTCGATGTGGAGGTCGACGTTCGTGCCGGGCTGGAGCTGGCTGAGTCTTTCGAAGGCGGGTGTTGGTGTGTCGCTGAGGATGCGGATGCCGTGAATCGCGACGATGGCGCGCGTGAAGCCTCCGAACGGAAGGATCCGTTCGATGGTGCCCGCTCCGTTGCCATCCGGGTCGAGTCGGCAGTCGGTGGCGCGCACGGCGACGGCGTGGTCGAGCAGACGACCGAGTACGCGGCTGGCGGCGGCTGGGCTGAGGATGTTGTCGAAGCCGAGCAGGCGAGCGCAGGCGGCGTCTTCGGGGTTTTCGAGGACGCTCGCTGTGGGCCCGATCTGGCGCAGTGTGCCGGCATGCAGGACTGCGCTGCGGTCGGCGGTGGCGGCGGCTTCGTGGCGGTCGTGGGTGACGAGCAAGGTCGCGGTGTCGGAGGTGTTGAGGATGTCGCGCAGGTCGGCGAGCAGCTCGGCGCGCGTCGGGGCGTCGAGAGCGCCGAAGGGCTCGTCGAGCAGCAGCAGTTGCGGGGCGAGGGCGAACGCGCGCGCGAGGCTGACGCGTTGTGCTTCGCCGCCGGAGAGGCTGTCCGCAGCTTGTTCGGCGAGCGGCTCCAGCCCTAGCCGTTCGAGCCACTGCGTCGCGCGCTTGCGGCGCTCGGCTGCGGGGACGCCCTTGAAGCGCAGTCCGGTCTCGACGTTGGCGCGGACGCTGCCGCGTCGCAGCAGCGGTCGCTGCAGGACGGCGGCGCAGGTTTGGCGGATCTGTGCCGGCGTGGCGGTGCGACCGTTCAGCGACACGCTTCCGTGTGTCGGGCGGCGCAGTCCGCCGGCGACGCGCAGCAGCGTGGACTTGCCGGCGCCGTTGGCGCCGAGGATCGCGAGCGTCTCGCCGCGCTCGATGCGGAGCTGCTCGACCTGCAGGATCGTCCGGTCTCCCGCCTCGACGGTGATGCTGCGGAGCTCGAGCAGCGGTGGCGGCGTGTTCACGCGCGGCCGTGTTGCTGTACGGCTGTGACGACGAGGTTCACGGCGAACGCGATCACGAGCAGGATGATCCCGAGCGCGAGCGCAAGCGCGAAGGCGCCCTTGGACGCCTCCAGCACGGCGGCGGTGGTCAGCACCCGGGTCTGTCCGGCGATGTTGCCGCCGACCATCAGCGCGGCGCCGACCTCGGAGATGACCGCGCCGAACCCGGCCATGCCGGCGGCCAGCAGCGGCAGTCGCGCCTCTGCCGCGACGGTCCATAGCGAGCGCAGCCGGCCGGCGCCGAGCGCCTGCATCTGCACGCGAAAGTCGGGGTCGACGTGTTGCAGCGCGGCGGTGGAGAACCCGGCGACCAGCGGCAGAGCGATCGCTGTCTGCGCGATCACCATCGCGGTCGGCGTGTAGAGAAGCCCGAGCGCGCCGAGTGGGCCCGAGCGCCAGAGCAGCACGATGATCACCAGGCCGGCGACGACGGGCGGGACGCCCATGCCGGTATTGACCAACGCCAGCACGATGCGCCGCCCAGGGAAGCGCCCGAACGCGAGTGCCGCGCTGACGGGCAGGCCGAGCACCAGCGCCAGCGCGGTGGCGGTCAGCGAGATGCGCAGCGAGCGCGCGATGATCTCCCAGGTCTCGCCGTCGCCTGACAGCAGCAGCCGGAACGCCTCCGTGACGGCGTCCCACAGCACCTGCACGTCAAGCCCCCGCGAGGATCTGCTCGACGGTCTTGCCGGCGTCGGGGACGAACAACGGCTCGCCGAACTCCTCCACGCCGAACGTCTTGATCGCGTTCTGAGCTGCGGGTGCGACGAGCCAGTCCGCCAGCGCCTTGCCGCCCTCGGCGTTGACGCGCTCGCCGGCATCCTCGGCGATGTCGATCACGTGGTAGACGTTGAGAAGCTCGCCGCCGCCCTCGACGAGGATCTCGAGGTCGCGCGCGCTCTCGGTCGCGAGGTAGGTGCCGCGGTCGCTGATCGTGTAGGCGTCCTTGTCGTTGGCGATCTGCAGCGTCGCGCCCATGCCCTGGCCGGACTCCTGATACCAGCCGCCGCCGGGCTCGACGCCGGCGTCCTCCCACAACCCCAGCTCGAAGGTGTGTGTACCGGACTTATCGCCGCGCGAGACGAACGGTGCTTTGGCCTTGGCGATTCGGGCCAGCGCCCGCGCGGCCTGGGCGCCGCGGACGCCGGCCGGATCGCCGGGCGGGCCGACGACCACGTAGTCGTTGTGCATCACTGTGCGGCGCGCGCCGGCCTTGCCGGCGGCCATCAGCTCCTGCTCGGCGGCGGGCGAGTGAGCGAGCACGACGTCGGCCTCACCGCGCGCGCCCAGCTCGATCGCCTCGCCGCTGCCGACCGCGATCGTCTTGACCTGAAGTCCGCTGTCGCGCTCGAACGCCGGAATCAACTCGTCGAGCAGGCCGGAGTCCTGCGTGCTCGTCGTTGTGGCGAGGATCACCGATTCGCGGTCGCCGTCTCCGCACGCGGCAAACACCAACGCCAGGACTGCAGCCGCGATCACCTGAACCAGTCTGTAGAGCATCAGAGCGCGACATCGTACGATGCCGAGCATGGTCGTGTACCGAGAGCTCGCCGAGCAGCTGCTCGAGCGCATCGCGGCCGGGCAGTTGGCGGCCGGCGACACGCTGCCGAGCGTCCGCGCTGCGGCGCGATCGCACGGAACCACACCGGCGACGGTCGCGCGCGCCTACGCCGAGCTGGCTCGAGCCGGCGTCGTCGAGCTGGCCCCCCGGCAGGTGGCCCGCGTTGCGCGCGACGGCGCCGTCCTCGCCCGCCGCGCGCTGAACGGCGGCCGGGCACTACGGCTCGCCGGCAGCGACGACCCGCTACTCGACCGCGTCGCCGGCGCTACCGACCGCATCGGAGCGCCCGGCAGCTTCGGCGGACTCAGCGCCCTCTGGCAAAGGCGCGCCGACGCCGCGACGATCCACCTGCGACACCGCGACGGCGACTACAACGCACCGTTCGCCGCCCGCATCCTCGACGGACGCCATCCCGTGCTCGTACATCTCTGGCGTCGCGAGCAGGGCATCATCGTCCCCCGCGACAACCCGCATGGCATCAAGAACGTCAGGGACTTGCTCGGACGCACGATCGCGCTGCGCGCCCCCGGCACCGGCACCCACGCCCTGCTCGACCGCCTCCTGCGCGACATTGGCGCCGACCCCGGCGCACTGCACGGCCCTCTGGTCGCGACCCATCTTGAAGCCGCGCTCGCGGTCAGCGCCGGACTTGCCGACGCTGCCGTCGGCATCAGCGCGGTCGCCGCCACGCTCGCGCTCGACTTCGTCGCGCTGACGTGGGAACCGTTCGAGCTCGCGCTTCCGGAAACAGCGCTCGGAGCGGCCGACGATCTCCTCGCGGCCATTTCGAGCACCTCCAGCATGCCCGGCTACGACCTTGCTGACAGCGGCACGACGCAGCGATTGTGAGTCGCAGATCCACGCTCGGACGGGGCGATGCCCCGCCGGATTCGCGCCTGCGCGCTCGCGCGTGTGCGTGGGCGCATGGTCAGGCCTCGTTCACGCCTTCAGCAGCTGGTCGAATCGCTGCAGGTAGAGCGGCCGAGCAAGCAGTCGGCGGACGCGGCCCCTACGGTGAGTGAGGTGAGCGCCGACCTTGACCTGCTCGACGAGCTGTGGCTGTTCGTGCGTGACCATCTCCCCGTGGCACCGTCGCGTGTGCTGGAGCTCGGCTGTGGCGCGCATGGCGGGTTCGTGCCACGCATGCGAGCGGCCGGCCACGAGGCGATCGGCGTCGACCCGCGGGCACCGGAAGGAGCCGAGTACCGGCGCGTGCGGTTCGAGGAGCTCATCGACGCCGGGCACTTCGATGCCGTGGTTGCCTGCACCGCGCTACACCACGTGGCAGACCTGAACGAGATAGCCCTGGGGATCGTCGGCTGCATGGACGCCGGGGGCGTCCTCGTCATCATCGAATGGGCCTGGGAACGCGTCGACGAGGCCACGGCGCGCTGGTGCTTTGCTCACCTGGCTCCAACCTCTCAGCCGAGCTGGCTGACTCACCGTCGCGACGAATGGCTGGCATCAGGTCTGCCCTGGGAGATCTATCTTCGCGAGTGGGCATCGGACCACAGGATTCACCGCAGCGACGACATCCGCACAACGATCGACGGACATTTCGATCTCGTGCGCGAGTCGCACGGGCCGTACTACTTCGCCGACCTGGACGGAGTCACCGCCGCGGACGAGCGCGCAGCGATCGACGCTGGGACGATCCGCGCCCCGGCAAGCCTCTACGTCGGCCGGCGACGATGAGAGCAGCGCACCACCCTTGATCTCTCGAAGTGTTCGTAGTGGCTGACATCCGCCCGGCCGCACGTGGCTGACGCCTGCTTCTGCCCGCGAGGGGGATGTCGTGCAGAGCCCTACTCTGCCCCGACGGCCAGGCGCGGAAGGCGGAGGAACGTGTGTTGAGCGAACGTACGCACGCAGGAGAAGTCGCCCTCGTCACGGGGGCGAACAAGGGATTGGGACGCGAGATCGCCCGGCGCTTGGCGGCCGAGGGAATGGTCGTCTATCTGGG
>DASQMT010000314.1:0-17735 GCA_035645355.1 Solirubrobacteraceae bacterium
GCAGCCCGACACCTCGATGAACAGCACGCCCCAGTCGGCGTCGGCCCGCGTCGGCGGCTGCAGGATCGCGCCGGACATGGCGCCGTGACCGCGCGGCTCGCGCATCAGCAGCAGCCTCAGTTCGTCGGCGTGTTCCTCGAAGTGCAGCTTGCGCTCGAGCATCGTCGACCCAGGGAGCGGCCCGACGCCGCCGGTGATGACCCGCGTCGGCATGCCCTCCGTGTGCGAGTCGACCGCCGCGAGGTAGCGCGCCGCGCGCATCAGACGAACGCGGGCGCCCGCAGTGCGGCAATTGCGGCGTCCAGCACCGCGCGGTCGTCGTCGTCGAGCGCGAGCCGCGGCTCCCGAACGGGCCCGCCGTGGTACCCGAGCGCGTCCTGCGCCCCCTTGTAGAACTGCACGAGCTTGGGCGTCATGTCGAGCCGCGCGAGCGGCAGCAGGCGGGCGTATACGGCACGCGCGCGCTCCAGCTCGGCGGCGCGGCACGCCTCGTAGAGCTCGACGCACTCGACCGGCGCGCAGTCGGCCACGCCGCTGATCCAGCCGGTCGCGCCAGCGCACAGTCCCTCGAGCGCCCAGTCGTCGCCGCCGACCAGGATCTCCAGCCCCGGCGCGCCGTTCAGCAGCGCGGCGATCCGGCGCGCGTCGCCCGAGCACTCCTTGACCGCCACGACCTGCGCCACCTCGGCCGCCAGCCGGGCGATCAGCTCCGGCGGCATGTCCGTGCCGCTCGCCTCCGGGTTGTTGTAGGCCATCAGCGGCAGCCCGGCAGCCTCGCCGACCGCGCGGTAGAAGGCGACGATCTCGCGCTCGTCGCCGCGGTAGCCGAGCGGCGGCAGCAGCATCAGCGCGTCGGCGCCGGCGCCCGCGGCGTCGCGCGCGTACGCGCCCGCGGCGGCCGCGGTGCCCGCCGAGACGCCGGCGATCACCGGCACGCGCCCGGCGGCTGCGCGCACTGTGGTCGCGACGACGCTACGGCGCTCGGCGGCGTCGAGCGATCCGGCCTCGCCCATCGTGCCGGTGGCGACGAAGCCGTGCACGCCGGCGTCCAGCAGTGCGGCGAGATTCTGCTCGAGCGCGTCGTGGTCGATCGCGCCGGTCGCGTCGAACGGCGTCGTGACGGCGGGGATGATGCCGGGGAATAGCAAGTCAGCTCTCCTGGTCCGTGGTCATGTAGCGTCGCACCCGCTCGAGGTGCTGGGTGGCGTAGAACGAGGCGGCCGCGGCATCGCCGCCGACGATGGCCGCGTAGATCATGCGGTGCTCGGCCGCGTGCACGCGCGCGCGTCCGGGGCGGGCGATCGAGTCGTCGCGCAGCCGCTGCCACAGCGGCTGGTCCATCAGGGCCGCGACCGCGTCGGCCAGGCCTAGCAGCACCGGGTTGGAGGTGAGCGCGGCGAGCTGACGGTGGAAGCGGCGATCGCCCTCGTTCCAGCCGCCGCGGTCGCCCTCGGACTCGGCCGCGTCCATGGCGTCGAGCAGCCGCTCGGCCTCGGCGTCACGGCGCCCGCGGCGGGCTGCGAGCGCTGCCACGCCGGGCTCGAGCAGCAGCCGGGCCTCGAGCAGGTCGAAGGGCCCGGCGTCCTGGGCGACCGCCGGCCCGCCGCCGGGCGCCAGGCGCTCGAGCGCGTCGGCGGCGACGAACGAGCCCGACCCCGGCCGGGTCTCCAGCACGCCGCGCAAGCCCAGGGCGGCGATCGCCTCCCGCACCGACGCGCGTCCCACCTCGAGCCGCCGCGCGAGCTGCCGCTCCGAGGGCAGCCGTTCGCCGGGAGCGATCCGCCCTGTGCGGATGTCTCCTGCGAGCCGCTCCGCGATGCGCTCGTAGCGCTGCGGAAACCTAAAGGGGGACTGTCCCTCTTTAGGACCGCTTCGGGTTGCAACTGGTTCGAACATCGAACCAGTACCGTAGACGGGATGCCCCCGACTTTCAACGCCGTCGATCCGGTCACCGGCACGCCCGGGCACAGCTACCAGGAGGCGTCCAGCGCCGACGTCGCGGCAGCGGTCGCCGCGGCCGAGCGCGCCTTCCGAGATCCCGGCCTGCGTCACCGCGACGCCCGCGCGCGGTTCCTGCGCGGCGCCGCGGCGCGCCTGCGATCCGCCGGCGACGAGATCGTCGCGGTCACCGGGAGCGAGACGGGTCTGCCCGAGGGCCGGCTGCGCGGCGAGCTCGAGCGCACCGCCGGCCAGCTCGAGGCGTTCGCCGCGCTGCTCGATGCCGGCGACTACGTCGAGGCGATCATCGACAGGCCCGACCCGGAGGCCAAGCCGATCCCGCGCCCGGACGTGCGCCGCATGCTCGTGCCGATCGGGCCGGTCGCGGTGTTCGGCGCGAGCAACTTCCCGCTCGCCTTCTCGACGGCGGGTGGCGACACCGCGTCGGCGCTGGCCGCGGGCTGCCCCGTCGTGGTCAAAGGGCATCCCTCGCATCCCGGGACGGGCGAGCTCGTCGCGCGCGAGCTGCAGGCCGCGGTGTTCGACGCCGAGCTGCCGGACGGCACCTTCTCCCACCTGCTCGCCGCGGGCATCGAGGTCGGTGAGGCGCTTGTCGACGCCGATGCGATCGCGGCGGTCGGCTTCACCGGCTCGACCGCCGCCGGACGGGCGCTCGCCGATCGTGCCGCGCGCAGGCCGCATCCGATCCCCGTCTACGCGGAGATGGGCTCGATCAATCCGATCGTCGTGACCGAGGCGGCGCTTGCCGCGCGCGGCGACTCGATCGCCGACGGGCTGGTCGCCTCGGTCTCGAACTTCGGCGGGCAGCTGTGCACGAAGCCGGGCGTCGTGTTCGTGCCGGACGGGGCGGCCGGCGACGAGTTCGCGAGCACGGTCGCCGGGCGGCTCGACGACGTCGAGCCGACGGTGCTGCTCAACGAGCGCCTGCGCGATGCGCTCGTCGCGGCGCTGGCGCGGCTCGCCGATCAGCCGGACGTGCGCGCGCTCGGTCGTGCCCACGCTCACGGCGGCCCGGGCTACCGGCATCAGCCCGCCGCCTACGAGGCGCCCGCCGCGGCCGTCGCGCAGGGCGCCGCGCTGCTCGAGGAGCACTTCGGCCCGGTCGTGGTGCTGCTGCGCTACGGCGACCGCGAGGAGCTGCTGTCCGCGATCGCGCGAGTCGAGGGCCAGCTCACGGGATCGATCCATGCGCAGCCCGACGAGGATGCCGAGCTGCTCGCGGTGCTCACCGAGCTGCTCGCCGAGCGCGCCGGGCGCGTCGTCTACGACGGCTTCCCGACCGGTGTCGCCGTGACCCACGGCATGCACCACGGCGGCCCGTACCCGGCGACCTCAGCGCCCGCGCACACGTCCGTCGGGATGACCGCGATCCGCCGCTTCCTGCGTCCGGTCGCCTGGCAGAACGCGCCCGCGGCGGTGCTCCCGCCGGAGCTGCGCGACGAGAACCCGCTCGGCATCTGGCGCCGAGTGGACGGCGAGCTGACACGGGCGTCGCTCGCAGGCTGAAGGCGGTCAGCGGTGGCGCAGCCGGATTCGCGCCGCCTGCTTCGCCTGTCGGTACCCGTATGTCGCGTCCCCGCGCAGCCGGCGCCAGCGGGTCGTCTGGTAGGCGATCAGCGTGTGCGGGCGCACCCGCACCGGCAGCCCGTCGGCGGCGAGCACGTCGAGCGCCCGCTCGGCGATCGCGATCTGGCCGAAGGCGGTCGGATGGACGGCGTCGGTCATCACCCGGTTGCGCGCGCCGAAGTCGCGCAGGTCCACGACCAGCGCCCCGTGCCGCGCCGCACTGCGCTCGATCGCCGCGTTCGCCTGCTCGACCCGCGCCCCGGCGCGCGGGCGGCCGAGGTCGAGCGGCAGCGCGACGGTGAGCACCCGCGCGCAACGCGCGCGCAGGAAGCCGAGCGCGGCGCCCAGGTCGCACTCGTACGCACCCACGTTCCAGGCAGACGCGCGTACGTCGTTGGCGCCGGCGTAGACGCAGCCCACGTCGAAGCTCGCCTCGGGATGGGCGAACGACTCGCGAAAGCGCGGGAGCTGTACCCGGACGACGTGCGCCGCGTCCGCGCCGTCGACCGCATAGCCGGTGTACGGGACACCGAGCCCGCGCGCCGTCCAGAGCGCCCACGACTGCAGCGCGACGCCCCACTGCAGCTCTCCGCCGCCGTTCGTGATCGAGTCGCCGAACGCGAGCACGCCGAGGCGCTGGTCCATCGTCCACACCCTACGGCCCGTACCATGAGCCGTCGGATGCGCGACCCGACCCACGCAGCGATCGGCACCTGGAGCGGCGGCCGCTTCATGCACTTCGGCGAGCCGCTGAGCGACGAGCGACTCGCGGCGCTGCTGCGGCCCGACGAGCGCGTGCGCACGGTGATCACAGCCGACGCGTACGGCGCCGGCGCCGCTGACGCGCTGCTCGGGCGCGCGCTGGAAGGCATGCCGCGCGGGGACTACTGCCTCGTCGGCGCGCTCGGCCACGACTTCTACGAGGGCGAGCGCGAGGGTGCGCGCGGCTATCCACGCTTCACCGACCCGCGCCTGCGCGACGAGGGCGGCTACGCCGACTACCTGCGCATGGCCGCCGAGCGCTCGCTCGAGCGCATCGGCGTCGACGCCTTCGACCTGCTGCTGCTCCATAACCCGGACCGCATCGGCTACACCAGCAGCGCGGTCTGGAGCGCGATGGCGGCGCTGCGCGACGCCGGCCTCACGCGCCTGCTCGGCGTCGCCCCCGGGCCGGCGAACGGCTTCACGCTCGACCTGCTCGACTGCCTCGAGCGCTTCGGCGAGCTGATCGACTGGGCGATGATCATCCTCGGACCGCTCGAGCCATGGCCGGGCGAGCTCGTGCTCGACGCCGCCGGACACCACGGCGTGTCGCTGATCACGCGCGTGGTCGACTACGGCGGGCTGTTCCACGACGACGTGCTCGAGGGTCACGAGTTCGCTCCGCACGATCACCGCGGCTTCCGTCCCGCCGGCTGGGTCGAGGCAGGGCGCGCGAAGCTCGAGCGGATGCGCCCGGTCGCCGAGCGCCACGGCCTCACGCCGCTGCAGCTCGCGTGCCAGTGGAACCTCGCGCACGCGCCCGTCCGCTGCGTCGTCCCGACGCTGATCCAGGAGTCCGGCGCCGCTGCCAAGCCGATCGAGGCCAAGCGCGAGGAGTTGGCCTCGCTGCCGGCCGAGACGCTGCTGTCCGCCGAGGAGATCGCCGCGTTGCGCGCGATCGGCGACAACGCGGGCTCGATGACGCTGAAGGGCGCCGCAGCGGGCTTCGAGGGCGAGCCGCGCCCCGATCGCTGGGCGCTGACGCCACAGCTCGCCGAGCTGGCGGCGCGCTGGGGGATCGAGCCGGCACGCGACCTCGAGGCCGCTTGAGGCGATGGACTCTCTGCGCGGCCAGTTGCTGCTCGCGGCCCCGGTGCTGAAGGACCCGAACTTCGACCGCGCGGTCGTGCTGATCGCCGAGCACTCCGAGGAGGGCGCCATGGGGATCGTGCTCAATCGCCCGTCAGAGGCGCCGGTCGCCGAAACGATCCCGGAGCTCGAGTGGGTCACCGAGACGGGCGCGCTGAGCGTCTACGTCGGCGGCCCGGTGGCGCGCAACGGCGTGATCGTGCTGGCCGAATGGGATGACCCGTCGCAGGCGGTCGTGCTCGTCGAGGACGACCTCGGCTTCGTGCCCGGCGACGCTGAGGACAGCGGCACGCTGGCCGCTGCCGTGCGGCGCGCACGTGTCTACGCCGGACACGCCGGCTGGGGACCGGGCCAGCTCGAGCACGAGCTCGAGGAGGAGGCCTGGATCGTCGAGTCCCCGCAGCGGGAGGACCTCTTCAGCGAAGATCCCGAGGGGCTCTGGTCGGCGGTGCTGCGGCGCAAGGGGCGCGAGTTCGCGCTGCTTTCGACGATGCCGCCAGACCCCTCGCTGAACTGACGGGCGCCCTATCCGTCCGGCGGCTATCAAGCCGTCGCAGCGGAGGCCGATGGCCCTCGTATGCGGCGCTTGCCCCTCACGCTGCTCGCCGCGGCCGCTCTGGCGGGCAGCGCAGCAGCGTCGGCACGCGCCGACGC
The DNA here is from genome assembly GCA_035645355.1 of Solirubrobacteraceae bacterium. GTDB lineage: Bacteria > Actinomycetota > Thermoleophilia > Solirubrobacterales > Solirubrobacteraceae > DASQMT01. Next base: position 6,031 of record DASQMT010000314.1, read on the forward strand.
CGGCGCCGCCGACGAGATCATCGTCCTGCGCGCCGGCGGGCTGACCCGCGGCGAGCGCGCCGATGCCGGCGTGCGGGCGGAGCACAGGCTCCCGCTCGCCGGCGCCGAGCTGGTCAGCGCCGACGGGGCGCGCGCCACCGCACTCGCAGCGCTGCGCGCCGACCCGGACGTCGTCTGGGCCGAGCCCAACGTGGCGCGCCGGGCCCTCGCGGATCCGCTGACCGGTCATCTTTGGGGGCTCGAGAACACAGGCCCCCTGAGCTGGCTGCACGGCACGCTCGACGCGGACATCGACGCACCCGAGGCGTGGACCGTCACCCGTGGCGCCGGCGTGACCGTGGCGGTCGTCGACACCGGCGCCGACCTCGGGCATCCCGACCTGGCGGGCCGCCTGGTGCCCGGATACGACTTCGCGGGCGACGACTCGGACCCGAGCGACGAGAACGGCCACGGCACGCACGTGACGGGCACGATCGCGGCGGGCGAGAACGGCGTCGGCGTGGTCGGCGTCGCCCCGGAGGCGCGGGTCATGCCGCTGCGCGTGCTCGACGCGTCCGGCAGCGGGTACCTGGTCGACGTCGTCGCGGCGTTCGACCACGCCGGCACGAGCGGTGTGCGCGTGGTCAACGCCTCGTTGGGCTCCCCCCAGTCGTCGTTATACGAGCGGGCCGCTATCCGGGCGCACCCGAACACGCTGTTCGTGGCCGCGGCCGGCAACGAGAACGCGAACAACGACGTCACGGCCATGTATCCGTGCGCGTATGACGAGCCCAACGTGATCTGCGTCGGAGCGTCGGACCCCAACGACGCGCGTGCCTCCTTCTCGAATTTCGGCGCGGCGACCGTCGACCTGTTCGCACCGGGCGAGAGCATCGTCTCCACGATTCCCGGCGGTCACGCCGCGATGGACGGAACCTCGATGGCGGCCCCGCACGCCGCCGGCGCGGCCGCGCTCACCCTCGGTGCGCAACCGTCGCACAGCACCGCACAGGTCAGGGCGGCGCTGCTCGGCGGCGTCGACCGGCCGGCCGGGCTCGCGGGCTTGTCCGTGACCGGCGGGCGCCTGAACGCCGCGGCCACGCTCGGCGTCGTCGCGCCCCCGCAGGCAGCGCCGCCGGCGGTCGCCCCGCTCGCACGCGCAGCGACGGCACCGGCCCCGGCGGTCGCGCCGCTCGCGCCCGCCGTGGCGGCGGACATCAGCCGCCTGCAGCTCCGCCTGCGCCCGCGCGCACACGCGGCGAAGCTGAGCTTCAGCCTGGCGGCCGAGGCCGACGTCGCGCTCCGGGTCGAGCGCCGGCGCTGCGCCGACGGGCGCTGCCGCTGGCGGCTCGCCGGCACCCGTAGCCGCCACCTTCCCGCAGGCGCGCTGGGCTGGCTCGTGGGCCCCCGTCAGCGCACCCCGCTTGCGCGCGGGACCTGGCGCGTGAAGCTCACGACAGCCGCGGGAACGGCGCAGCGGCGCTTCTGGATGCGTTAGGTCCTGCACATAAGCACCCATCCAGTGCTTATGTGCAGGCGGGATGCGGGAAGGGTCCATCCGGATGGCCGCCCCGGTGCAGACGATGGAGCTGACCCGCGCGCTCGCCCGGCTGGGCGAGGTGCTCGCGGCCGTGCGCCTGCCGCTCCGCACGCCCGCGGCGGCCGAGGGCGAGCGCGTGCGCAGCGAGCTGGCCGGGCAGATCGGCGACTACCTGCTGCCGCGGCTGCGCCAGATGGACGCGCCGCTGCTGATGGTCGTCGGCGGCTCGACGGGCGCCGGCAAGTCGACGCTCGTGAACAGCCTGATCGGCGCCGAGGTCAGCCCGGCGGGAGTGCTGCGGCCGACCACGCGCGCTCCCGTGCTCGCCTTCAACCCCGGCGACGCGGGCTGGTTCGAGGACGACCGGATCCTGCCAGGCCTGACGCGCACGAGCGGCGGCGCCGCCGGGGCGGGCGGGCTTCAGCTCGTCCCGACCGCCCGGCTGCCGGAGGGCCTCGCGCTGCTCGACGCGCCCGACATCGACTCCGTCGTCGAAGCGAACCGCGCGCTCGCCGGCCAGCTGCTCGCGGCCGCCGACTCGTGGCTCTTCGTCACGACCGCCGCGCGTTACGCGGACGCGGTGCCGTGGGACCTGCTCGAGGCGGCGCGCGAGCGCGGCACATCGCTCTCGCTCGTGCTCGACCGTGTTCCGGAGGAGGCGATCGACGAGGTCGCCGCGCACCTGCGGGCGATGCTCGAGGAGCGCGGGCTGGGCGGCACGCCGGTACTGGTCGTGCCGGAGGTGACGCTCGAGGACGGGCGGCTGCCGGCCGCGGCGCTGGCGCCCGTGCGCGGCTGGCTCGACGAGCTGGCGCTCGACGCGCAGGCGCGCGCCGGGCTCGTGCAGCGCACGCTCACGGGCGCGCTCGAAAGCGTGCCGGGCCGCGGCGCCAAGGTGCGCGCCGCGGTGGCCGAGCAGCAGGCGACGGCGAAGGAGCTGCGCGAGGGCGTTGACCGCGCCTATGCCGACGCGCTCGCCGAGATCGACGAGACGGTGCGCAGCGGGGCGCTCCTGCGCGGTGAGGTGCTCGCCCGCTGGCACGACGTGGTCGGCACTGGCGACGTGATGCGCGCGCTCGAGACCCGCATCGGCTGGCTGCGCGACCGCCTGCGCACGCTCGTCACCGGCGCGCCGGCCGCCGAGGCGGAGCTGCGCACCGCGGTGCAGACCGGCGTTGACGCGGTCGTGCTGGCAGCCGCCGGGCGCGCCGCCGAGCGCGCCGCGGCCGCGTGGCGCAGCGAGGGCGCCGGACGGCCGCTGCTCGCCGACTCGGGGCGGCTCGACACCGCCGCCCCCGATCTCCCCGCGCGCACGGGCGAGCAGGTGCGCGCCTGGCAGGGCGAGGTGCTCGAGCTGGTGCGCGCCGAGGGCATGGGCAAGCGCACGACCGCGCGGCTCGCGTCGCTGGGCGTCAACGGCGCGGGGCTGACCGTGATGATCGCCGTGTTCGCGAGCACCGGCGGGCTGACGGGCGCAGAGGTCGTGGTCGCGGGCGGTACCTCGGCGCTGAGCCAGAAGGTCCTCGAGGCGTTGTTCGGCGACCAGGCCGTGCGCACGCTGGCCGCCCGCGCGCGCGAGCAGCTGATGGCGCGCGTCGCGACGCTGCTCGACGAGGAGGCGCTGCGCTTCGAGCGCGTGCTCGCGCCGGTCACGCCTCCGGCCGCCCAGCTCGAGGAGCTCGACGAGGCCGTCGGCGCGCTCGAGCGGGCGCGGTGACCATGGGCCGGCGTGCGGGCGGCAAGCTCGACCATCGGCTCGCGGCGCTCGCGGAAGCGGCCGAGCTCGCGCGCGGGCGACTCGACGAGGAGCGCGTCGACGCGGCCGAGGCCGTCGTCGCGCGTGCCGGGCGGCGGCTGGGGCTCGGCGTGGAGGCGACCGTAGCCGCGCTCGCCGGGCCGACCGGCGCCGGCAAGTCGACGCTCTTCAACGCGCTGGCGGGCTCGGAGCTCGCACGTGCGAGCCATCGCCGGCCGACGACGTCGACGGCGACGGCGGCCGTCTGGGGAGAGGTCGGCGACGAGCTGCTCGACTGGCTCGAGGTCGGCCGCCGGCACCGGCTCGCCGGCGATCCTGACGGGCTCGTGCTGCTCGACCTGCCCGACTTCGACTCCGTCGAGCTCGCGCACCGGATCGAGGTCGAGCGCGTCGTCGCCCTGGCCGACCTCATGGTCTGGGTCGTCGACCCCCAGAAGTACGCCGACGGCGTATTGCACGAGCACTACCTGCGCCCGTTCGCGGCCTACGAGGAGGCGATGGTGGTGGTGCTCAACCAGGCCGACCGGCTCGAGCCCGCCGCGCGCGCGGCCTGCGTCGCGGACCTCGGCCGGCTGCTGGAGGCCGACGGGCTGCGCGGCATGCCGGTGCTCGCGGTCTCCGCGCGGACCGGCGAAGGGCTCGGCGACCTGCGGGCGCTGCTCGAGCAGCGCGTGAGCGCTCGCGACCGCCGCCTCGCGAGCGCCGCCGGCCTGGCCGAGGAATGCGGCACGGGCGCGGCCGGCAAGGTCAGCCGCGCCGACCGCGCAGCGCTGACCGCGGCGCTGGCCGACGCCGCAGGCGTACCGGGCGTCGTCCTGGCCGTCGCGAGCGCGCATCGCCGCCGCGGCGCGCTCGCGACGGGCTGGCCGTTCGTGCGCTGGCTGCGGCGCCTGCGCCCGGACCCGCTGCGGCGGCTGCGGCTGCCGGACCGCGTGCAGAGCGACCCGGCGCAGCTGCCGCCGGCACCGGCCGGCGCCGGCGACGAGCCGGCCCTGCCCGCCACGCGCTCGTCGCTGCCGGGCGCCACCCGCGTGCAGCGCGCGCAGGTCGAGAGCGCCGCGCGTGTGCTCGCGGGCCGTGCCGCGGGCGACCTGCCGGACCCCTGGCCGCGGCTCGCTCGACAGGCGGCGCTGGCGCGCGAGGACGAGCTCCCCGATCGGCTCGAGGCCGCCGTCTCCGGTACCGACCTGCGGCTGCGCACGCCGCGCTGGTGGCGCGCGGCGGGTCTGCTGCAGACGCTGCTGGCGCTGCTCTTCGTCGCCGGCGCGCTCTGGCTCGTGGCGCTCGCAGGACTGGGCTACCTTCAGCTCGGCGACGCGATCCCGACCCCGGAGGCGGAGGGCTTCCCGATCCCCACGCTGCTGCTCGGCGGCGGCGCGCTCGCGGGTCTGGTGCTCGCGTTCCTCTCCGGGATCGCGATCCGGGCCGGAGCACGACGGCGCGCCCGGGTCGCCGAGCGGGCTCTTCGCGCGCGTGTGGAGACGGCGGGCGAGGAGCTCGTCGTCGTACCGGTCGAGCAGGAGCTGGACGCGCGCGAGCGGCTCCGCAGGGCAATCACGGCGGCCGGGCCGCAGGAACGCCCCGCCCGGGCCGCTGTCGCTGCGTGAGCTAAAGCCCGGCGCTCAGCACCGCGCGCGCGACCGGCGCGGCCGTGGCGCCGCCCTGGCCGGCGCCGACGAGCATCACCGCGACCGCGAGCCGGGGCCGCCCCGCCGGGGCGAACGCGACGAACCACGCGTCGGTGTTCGACGGGTCGGCCGGCCCGTCGGCCGTCGGCACGAGCTCGGCCGTGCCGGTCTTGCCCGCCACCGCGACGCCGGGCAGCGCCGCCGCGGTTCCCGTCCCGCGAGCGACGACCGCCAGCATCATCTCGCGCACGCGGCGAGCGACCCGCCGGCTGACGACCCGGCGACGTGCTTGCTCTTCGTGGCGTACCAGCCGGGGCCGAGCACGCACGCCGCCGGTGGCGATCGTCGCGCCGACGCTCGCCATCACGAGTGGCGTGGCGAGGACGCGGTCCTGGCCGATCGCGCTGGCGCCGACCGCGAGGTCATCGGTCAGCTCGCGCGCGGCGGGGATCGTGCTCGGCCTGGCCGCGGGAATCGGCAGCCGCTCGTCGAACCCGAAGCGCTCGGCGTATGCGACCAGCCGCCTCGCTCCCAGGCGCGCGCCGAGCGGGGCGAAGACGGAGTTGCACGAGTGCGCGAAGGAGTCGGTCAGGCTGCCGCCGCACGCCTCGTCGCCGGCGTTGCGCAGCTGCACGCCCTCGAGCGTCGCCGCGGTGCGGACCGGAAACGACTCTGCGGGGGTCGCCTCGCGCTCCTGCAGCGCCGCCGCGAGCGTGATGATCTTGAACACCGATCCCGGCGGCTGCGGGGCCGAGACCGCGAGGCCGGCGAGCGCGAGGACGCTACCGTCGCGCGGCCGCATGACGGCCACGCCGCCGAGCCGGCCGCCCAGCGCGTCGGTCGCCGCGGCCTGCAGCGAGGGCCGGATGGTGGTCTTCACCGGACGGCCGGCGACGACGTCGACGCGCGCGATCCGGCGGCGCCCGTAGTGCAGCTCGGCACCAGGGCGGCCGCCGAGCCGCTCGGCGTAGCGCGCTTCGAGACCACTGACCAGCGGCGCCGCGGCCGGCTCCCGGGCCAGGCGCCTGCCGCCGGCGTCCAGCACCGCGGCGCGCGGCGGGCGGCGCAGGATCCGCCGCCGCACGCGCTCACCCGCGCGCAGGCCGGGCAGCCGCAGCGCGGGCGTCCACGCCACCCGGGCAGTCGCGCCGTTGCGCTCGACGGGCAGCGCGATCGAGCCGCGCAGCTCGCCGAACAGGCGCGTGCGTAGCACGACCGGGAGCGCCACACGGCCGCCCTCCGGCGCGCCCGCGCGCCCGACCTCCACGCGCTCGACCGTCGCCGCGCGGCCGGCCTGGCGGATGCTCTCCCGGAAGCCGGCCAGGGGCTGCTCGGAGCGCGTCGCCGCCGTCGTCAGCCGCCATGCGGCGTCGAGGTCGCCACGCGCCCAGGCGTCGGCGAATCGCTGCGCGACCGCGCGCGACGGATCCTCGCCGCCGTCGCGGGAGCGCACGAACGCGAGCGCGCCACCCGCGAGCGCCAGCAGCACGACGCCGGCCAGGATCGGCCCGACCGGCGCGCGGCGCCGGCGACGCCGGCGGACCGGCTGCAGCCAGCGCACGGCGCCCGGGCCGTATGCCGAGGACGAGAAGACCGAGCGGCTGCGGCGGCGGCGCACGCGCCACACGGTAGGCCCTGCCATGCTCACCGCCCATGGGGTTGGTGCGCGCGCGGCTGATCGGCATCAACCACGTCGCGCTCGAGGTCGGCGACGTCGAGGCGGCGCTGGCGCTCTACGGCCGGCTGTTCGACTTCGAGCTCCGCGGGCGCGCCGGCCGGATGGCGTTCGTCGACCTGGGCGATCAGTTCCTGGCGCTCATGCCGGGACGCTCCCAGCCACCCGACGAGGGGCGACACTTCGGGCTGGTCGTGGACGACAAGGAGGCGGTTCGGGCAGCCGTCGCAGCCGAGGGCCTGACGACCGTCGGGCGGCCGCCGGCGCTGGAGTTCCTCGACCCCTGGGGCAACCGCTACGAGATCGTCGCCTACTCCGAGGTCCAGTTCGAGCGCACACCGGGCGTCAAGCGCAAGCTGGGCGTCGAGGCGCTGGAGAAGACGGAGCGCGCGCGGGCGGAGATCGTCCAGCGCGGGCTCGGTTGAGAACAACCGCGAAGAGCGACGCTTCGTGACTACGCTGCGCCCCATGACGCATCGCCCGTCCAGCATCGGGCTCACGCGCAGCCCGTTTCCGCCGATCGCCGACTATGGCTTCCTGTCGGATTGCGAGACGACCGCGCTCGTGGCGCCCGACGGCAACGTCGAGTGGCTGTGCCTGCCGCGCATGGACTCGCCGAGCGTGTTCGGCGCGGTGCTCGACCGCAACGCCGGGCACTTCCGGCTCGCGCCGACCGGGGTCAGCGTCCCCGCCGGCCGCCGCTACCTGCCGGGCACGCTGGTGCTCGAGACGAGCTGGGGCACGCGCGGCGGCTGGGTCGTCGTGCGCGACGCCTTGCTGATGGGGCCGTGGCACCACAGCTCGGACCGCTCGCGGACGCACCGGCGCACCCCGACCGACTACGACGCCGAGCACGTCCTGCTGCGCACCGTGCGCTGTGTCAACGGGGAGCTGCAGCTCGGTCTCTCGTGCGAGCCCGCGTTCGACTACGGCGCGCAGCGCGCACGCTGGGAGTACAGCGGCGGCGGCTACACGCAGGCAGTGGCGCGTGCCGACGGCTCGGAGGTCGAGCTGCGCCTGACGACCGATCTGAACCTCGGCATCGAGGGCCCGCGCGTGACCGCGCGGCACATGATCAAGGAGGGCGAGTCGGTCTTCTGCGCGCTCTCCTGGAGCGAGCACGGCGCGCCCGAGGACTACGGCGACGCGTATGACCGGATGGTCTGGACCGCGCATCACTGGCAGCACTGGCTCGATCGCGGCGAGTTCCCGGACCACCCGTGGCGGGTCGACCTGCAGCGCTCGGCGCTGACGCTGAAGGGACTGACCTATGCCCCGACCGGCGCGATCGCGGCAGCGGCGACGACGTCGCTGCCTGAAACGCCCGGCGGCGAGCGCAACTGGGACTACCGGTACTCCTGGATCCGGGACTCCACGTTCGCGCTCTGGGGCCTCTACACGCTCGGCTTCGACTGGGAGGCCAACGACTTCTTCTACTTCGTCGCCGACGTCGTCGACGCCGAGCGCGGGACGCTGCAGATCATGTACGGCATCGACGGCCGCGCCGAGCTGCCCGAGAGCACGCTCGACCACCTCTCAGGCTACGAAGGCGCGCGCCCCGTGCGAATCGGCAACGCCGCCCACTGCCAGGCCCAGCATGACGTCTGGGGTGCGGTGCTCGACTCGGTCTACCTGCACACGAAGTCGCGCGATCACCTGCCCGAGCGCGTCTGGCCGATCCTCGTCGAGCAGGTCGAGGCCGCCTGCGCGAACTGGCGCAACCCCGACCGCGGCATGTGGGAGGTGCGCGGCGAGCCGAAGCACTTCACGTCCTCGAAGCTGATGTGCTGGGTCGCGCTCGACCGCGGCGCGCGACTGGCGGAGCTGCGCGAGGACGGCGACAGCACGGCGCGCTGGCGCGCGGTGGCCGACGAGATCCACGCCGACATCTGCGAGCACGCGCTCGACTCGCGCGGCGTGTTCACCCAGCACTACGAGACCGAGGCGCTCGACGCGTCAGTGCTCCTGATGCCACTGGTCCGGTTCCTGCCCGCCGACGACGAGCGGATCCGCGCGACCGTGCTGGCGATCGCCGACGAGCTGACGACCGACGGCCTCGTGCAGCGCTACCGCGTCGAGCAGACCGACGACGGGCTCGCCGGCGACGAGGGCACGTTCACGATCTGCTCGTTCTGGCTCGTCTCGGCGCTCACCGAGATCGGCGAGATCGAGCGCGCCCGTGCGCTGTGCGAGAAGCTGCTCGGCTACGCCAGCGATCTCGGCCTCTACGCGGAGGAGATCGACACGCGCTCGGGCCGCCATCTGGGCAACTTCCCGCAAGCGTTCACGCACCTCGCCCTGATCAACGCCGTGATGCACGTGATCAAGGCCGAGGAGGCGTTCGAGGAGCAGCTCGCGAACCATTGGCGCCAGCAGGCGGGCGTCGCCGCCGGGCGGGCACCCGCGCGCAGCTCCTCGGAGTGAGCCCGGCCTAGGACTTGCGCTCCGCCTTGGCGCGCTCCGCCGCGGCGCGCAGGCGCTTGGCCTCGTCGTCGGCGTTGAGGGCACCCTCGCGCTTGTCCAGCGCCGCGGTCTCGGTCTCGATCTGCGCCAGCCGCTCGCGCTTGGCGCGCGTGTCGGCGGCCTTCGCGCCGGCAGCCGCCCTGCGACGGGTCGCGGCCTTGCGCGCCTTGGCGGTCTCGGCCGCGGCGGCGCGGGCCTGCTCGCGCGCGTGCTCGGCGCGCTCGCTCTTCGCCCGCGCACGCGCGGCCGCCTGCTCGCGCCGGCGCGCGGCCGCCTGCTCGCGCTCCTCGGCGGCGGTCCGCAGCGCCGCGGCCTGCTCGCGCTCGTCGGCCGCGCTGCGGCGCAGCTTCGCGTCGCGGCGCAGCTCTTCGTCCCCGAGCGCGGCACCCGCGACGTCGCGCGCAGCGGCCTCCGCCCGATCGACCGCGGGGGCGGACGCGCGACCACGCCCGGCGAGCTTCAAGGCGGCGTCGAGGGGCATGCGCGCGACCTTCAGGTAGCCGCCCACCACTGTGCGGGGGATCGAGCGCAGGTCCATCTAGGCGGCCCTGCGGGGGTCGACCGCGTCCGCGCGCGCCTCGGCCAGCCGCGCCTGCTCCGCGAGCCGCTCCGCCTCGCGCTCGGCATCCGCCGCCGCCTGCTCGCCCACGGCGCGCTCGCCGCCGGCCCGCGCGCGCTCGCGTGCAGCGCTCTGCTCCGCCGCGCTCTCGAGCTGCCGGCGGTCGCGCTCGATCGCGGCCTCGCGCTCCTCGAGGGCGAGCTCGCCGTGCAGCTGCTCGCGCTCGCGCGCGAGCTCCGCCCGGCGGACCGCGCCGTCGGCCTCCTCCTCGGCGAGCCGGGCCTCGTCGCGCTCGCGCTCGGCCTGCCGCTGCGCGTCGGACTGCGCCTCCTGCAGGCGTCCCTCGCGAGCCAGCTCGTCGTTGCCCAGCGCGGCGCCCGCAGCCACCTTCGCCTTGCCTGCCAGGCGCCCGAGGGCGCCTCCTGCGATGTCTTGATCTTGATCGCTCACCCTCTATCGCTACCCAGGTCGGCCGGGGTCGATTCGCGGCGTCTCCCCATTGACATCCGCGCGCCACCGCGAAAGGGTCCATGGATGCTCGCGAGCGAAGGCAACGGCTGGGCGGACAGGGACCGCCGCGTCTGGCATCAGATGAGTGGGCGGCCTGCGGACGGCGCCAAGGGGCCCCTGATCCTGGCCGAGGGCGACGGTGCCTGGGTGACCGACGTCGACGGCAACCGCTACCTCGACGGGCTGAGCGGCCAGTGGTGCGTGAACGTCGGCTACGGCCGGAAACGGCTCGCGGACGCCGCCGCGGAGCAGCTCAAGCGGCTCGCCTTCCACCCGCTCACGCGCGGCCACGTGCCGGCGATCGAGCTGGGCGAGCGGCTCGACGCGCTGCTCGGCGGCGAGCGTGCGACCTTCTACTCGAATTCCGGCTCGGAGGCCAACGAGCTCGCGTTCAAGCTCGTGCGCCAGTACCACCGGCTGCGCGGCGACTCCCAGCGCTTCAAGATCGTCGCGCGCTACCGGGCCTACCACGGCTCGACGCTCGGCGCGCTCTCCGCGACCGGCCAGGCGATGCGCCGCGTCGGCTACGAGCCGCTCGCGCCGGGGTTCCTGCACGTCGCCCCTCCGGACCCGTACCGCGACGGCATCGCGCCGGACGACCTCGAAGAGTACGGCCGGCGCTGCGCCGCCGAGCTCGAGCGCACGATCGAGTTCGAGCTGCCCGAGACGATCGCCGCCGTGATCATGGAGCCGATCATCACCGGCGGCGGCATCCTGATCCCGCCCGACTCCTACCTGCCGGCCGTGCGCGAGCTGTGCGACCGGCACGGGGTGCTGCTGATCGTCGACGAGGTGATCTGCGGCTTCGGGCGCGTCGGCGCCTGGTTCGGCCACGAGGACAGCGGCGTGCGCCCCGACATCGTCACGCTGGCGAAGGGGATCACGAGCGCCTACTTCCCGCTCGCCGCGACGGTCGTCGACGAGCGCATCTTCGCCACCTTCCCGTCCGATCCGGCCGATCCGGGACGGTTGCGCCACATCAACACGTTCGCAGGCCACCCGGCCGGCTGCGCGGTCGCGCTCGAGACGATCGCGATCATGGAGGAGGAGGGGCTGGTCGAGCGCTCGGCAAGCCTCGGGGCGACGCTGCTGGCGCGGCTGCAGGACGCGCTCGGCGACCATCCGCTGGTCGGCGAGGTGCGCGGCCGCGGGCTGCTGATCGGCATCGAGCTGGTCGCCGACCGCGCGACCCGTGCTCCGGCCGAGCGCGCGGTGTCGGCCGGCATGGTCGCCGCGGCGCAGTCGCGTGGCCTGCTGGTCGGCCGCAACGTCGACACCGCCGCCGGCCTGGACAACGTGATAGCGCTGGCGCCACCGCTGTCGATGACCGACGCCGACGCCGACCACATCGTCGAGACGCTGAGCGCCTGCTTCGCGGAGCGCGCCGAGGAGGCGCTGCGCGTATGAGCGACAAGGTGTTCGCGGGTGGCACGGTCGTCACCGCCGAGGGCTCGTTCCGCGCCGACGTCGGCGTCAGCGGGGAGCAGATCGACGCCGTCGGCGTCGATCTCCCGCGCGACGGCGCCGAGGTGATCGACGTCTCGGGCGCGCGCCTGATGCCGGGCTTCATCGACGGCCACACGCACATGGACATG
>DASQMT010000315.1:0-14040 GCA_035645355.1 Solirubrobacteraceae bacterium
CGAGCTCGTCGCGCTGGCGCGCTCCGACGGGGCCGCGCGGGCGCTCGCGACCCACGCGGCGGAGGTCGTGCGCGGCGATGTGCTCGACGAGGACGCGCTCGCGGACGGGATGGCGGGCTGCGAGCTGCTCTTCCACGTCGCCGGGGTCAACACGCTGTGCCCTGACGACCCGGCCGAGCTGCTGCACGTCAACGTGCGCGGCGCCGAGACCGCGGTGCGCGCGGCCGCGCGCGCGGGCGTGCGGCGCGTCGTGCTGACGTCTTCCGCGGCTTCGCTCGGCGAGCCGCAGGGCAGCGTCGGCCGCGAGGACACGCGGCACCGCGGGACCTACCTGTCGGTCTACGAGCGCTCGAAGCACGAGGGTGAGCTCGCCGCCTTCGCGGCCGCCCGGCGGGCGGGTGTCGAGCTCGTGTCGGTCAACCCCTCGTCCGTGCAGGGGCCGGGCCGTGCGGGCGGCACAGGACGGATCCTGATCGCGTACCTCAACGGCAGGCTGCGCGCGTTCGTCGACACGCAGATCAGCGTCGTCGACATCGCCGACTGCGTGGAGGCGCACGTGCTCGCCGCCGAGCGCGGTGCCGACGGCGAGCGCTACGTGATCAGCGGTTCCACGATCAGCTCGCACGAGGCGCTGGCGATCGTCTCCGAGCTGTCGGGCGTGCGTCGGCGCGTCCAGCTGCTGCCCGCGCCGATAGCGCGCGCCGCCGGCGCGCTGGTGGAGGGCGGCTACAAGGCACGCGGCAGGACCCCGCCGGTATGCCGGGAGATGGTCCGCACACTGCTCCACGGCCACCGCTACGACGGCTCTCGCGCCGCGCGCGAGCTTGGGCTCCGCTACACACCGGTGGCCGAGACGTTCAGGCGCACGATCGACTGGGCGGTCGCCGAGGGGCTCGTGCGACGCCCTTCCGGACTCGTCCGAGCCGCGGGCGGGTAGGCACCGAACACCCCACGATCGACGACGGAGGCTGCCACATGGAACGCAACGACGACACCGGGGCGCGCGCCCCAGGCGGTGACGCCGACGACCGGATCGGGCACGACGACACCGAACGGGACGCGCGGTCGCTCACCGGGCACGGTGCGCAGGACGCCCACGACGGCCCGGCGCGGTCCGAGCAGACCGACGAGGGCTTCGAGACGGGCTACGACCAGGAGCGCGACACCGCCGAGGAGCAGCTCGAGCCCAACTTCGCCCGCGGCATCGCCGACGAGGACGCTCCCGGCGCCGAGCACAGGGGCCGCTTCAGCGAGGGTCAGGAGGATCTACCGGAGACCCCCGAGAAGAACGTCGAGCGCCGCTTCAGCGAGGGCATCGAGCGCAACCCCGAGAGCGAGTAACGCCATGGGCCGCTCCTGCACATAAGCACCCATACGGTGCTTATGTGCAGGACCGGGGCGCGCCGGGAACCCTGCGATCCTCTCTGGCGCCATGAAGGACGACGCGCTGCTCGGCTTCCTCGTCGCGCTGGTCGTGGCGGCGCTCCTGACGCCGCTGGTCGCGCGGCTGGCGCGGCGCATCGGGGCCGTCGACTCCGTCAAGGATCGCGGGCTCGCACGCGAGGCGACGCCGCTGCTCGGAGGCCTCGCCATCTTCACCGCGGCGCTGGTCGCGGCGCTGCTGTTCGTGCCGCTGTCGCAGCCGGTGAAGGGCATCCTCGGCGGCGCAGCGCTGATCACCGCGATCGGCGCGGTCGACGACTGGCGCGAGCTGGGCGCGGGCGGCAAGCTCGCCGGCCAGGTGTCGGCGGCGCTGGTGCTGGTGCTGTCAGGCGTCAGCGTCGACATCGTCACCGTGCCGTTCCTGGGACGCGTCGAGTTCGGCACCGCAGGCGACGTTCTAACGCTGCTCGGACTGGTAGGCGTGATGAACGTCGTGAATTTCTCCGACGGGATCGACGGGCTGGCGGCAGGTGTGTGCGCGATCTCCGCCGCGGCATTCGCGGTGATCGCGTTCGACCTGCAGAAGGGCTCCGCCGGCGTGCTCGCCGCAATCACGGCCGGCGCGGCGCTCGGCTTCCTGGTGCACAACTTCCACCCCGCGTCGGTCTTCATGGGCGACTGCGGCTCGAACCTGCTCGGCCTGCTGCTCGGCGGCGTGATCGTCGAGGGCTCGCTGAAGACGAACGCCCTGATCGCGCTGATCATCCCGCTCGTCGTGCTGGCCGTGCCGTTCCTGGACACCGGCTTCGTGGTTGCGAAGCGGATCAAGTACCGGCGGCCGGTCTACCAGGCCGACTCGAACCACTTCCATCACCGTTTCCACCGGATCGGCTTCTCGCAGCGGCGCACCGTCCTCTACCTGTACGGCTGGACGGTGACGATGGCCGCGCTGGCGGTCGCCCTGCGCTTCGTGCCCTACTCCGACCGCGGCGACCTCGACCTGGAATGGTCGCTCGTGATGGGCCTGTGCTTCGCGCTCGCCCTGGCCGCGAGCGTCTACCTCGTGCTCGTACTCGAGATCCTCAAGCTGCGCCGCCTGCGCTCCTGGCAGCTGCGGCACGCCGACCCCGACACGAGCGAGCTCGAGATCGACGCGGAGGTCGAGCGCGAGCTCGAGACGGGCGAGTTCCGGGCGCTCGACCCGAAGTGACGGCGGAGTACGGACAACCGCACCACCACCCCGGGGCAGCGCTGCTACTGTCGCCGGACAGCAACGAGACGCGACTTTCCGTAGGAGGTGAGCAGGACCGTATGACGACCACCACGTGCTTCAACCCCAGGATTCCCCACCTGGCCGCGCGTGGTCTCGTCCATGCCGGCCGCCTGCTCGCCGACTCGCGCGTCTCCATGCTGGGCTAGCTCCAGCCCCTGGCGTCACGCAGGGTTCCGCGGGCCTCCCGAGCCGCCCGCGATCGCTGCCCCGAAGCGGTCCAAGCTCCCCACCCCGCCCGAGACCGGCGAGCGTGGGCGGCTCCTCTCCATCCACCCCCAGTCTCACGAGAGGTCATCTCAGATGCATTCGCTGCTGCAGGACCAGCTGTACCGCACGCTCGCCGCTGATCGCGTCGTGCGCGCGCCCGGCGTCGCCATCCCCAAGCGACGCCAGCACCCGCCGCCGGTACGCGGACGGGCGGCGTACGTCACGGCACGGTTCGCCCGCCGGCTGGACTCCGAGTCCGCCAGGCGCGCGGTCGCCTAGAGGCGCGGCCCGTCCCCTCCCCGGGGGGCGGGCCTATGCTTCGCGCGGTGAAGCGACGCCTCGAGCACTGCGAGCCGTTCATCACCCTCGACGGGTCCGAGATCCGCGAGCTGGCGGGCGTCCCGACCGGCAACGCCGCGAACCAGTCGCTCGCGCAGGCGACCGTGCCCCCGGGATCCAGCACCGCGGCGCATCTCCACCGCGCCTCCGAGGAGATCTACTTCTTCACGGCCGGCGTGGGCCAGATGATCCTGGGCGGCGAGACGACCGCCGTGCGGGCGGGCGACTGCGTCGTGATCGCGCCCGGCGCTCCCCATCAGCTCGTCAACGACGGCTCGGAGCCGCTCGTGCTGTTGTGCTGTTGCGCGCCGCCCTACTCCGACGCCGACACCGTGATGCTCTAGCGGGTGTGCGACGCCGCCAGCCGGGTAAAGGCAGCGCCATGACCAGCGCAGCCGCCAGCGAGCGCGTCGAACGGACGCCGCTGAAGCAGGAGATCTCCCGCCGGATGCTGACCGTCTTCGTGATCGGAGACGTGCTCGGCGCCGGCATCTATGCGCTCGTCGGCGAGGTCGCCGGCAGGGTCGGCGGCGCGATCTGGACGGCGTTCCTGCTCGCGGGCGTGCTGGCCGCATTCACGGCGACGGCCTACGCGGAGCTCGTGACGAAGTACCCGCAGGCGGCCGGCGCGGCGCTCTACGCACACAAGGCGTACAAGAAGCAGTTCCTCACGTTCCTGATCGCGTTCGCGGTCATGTGCTCCGGGGTCACCTCGGCGGCCACGCTGGCGTCCGCGTTCGGCGGCGACTACCTGTCCGAGTTCGTGACGCTGCCGAAGGTGCTCGTCGGCATCGTCTTCATCGCGCTGCTGGCGCTGATCAACTTCCGCGGCATCAAGGAGTCGATCCGGCTCAACCTCGGGTTGACGGCGATCGAGCTGACCGGGCTGCTGCTGGTCTCCGCGATCGGGCTCGTCTTCCTGCTCGACGGCGGCGGCGATCCCGGCCGCGCGCTCGAGTTCAAGTCCGGCGAGGCCGTGCCGCTGGCGATGTTGTCGGGCGCGTCCTTGGCGTTCTTCGCGCTGATCGGATTCGAGGACTCCGTCAACGTCGCCGAGGAGACGCAGGAGCCGAGCCGGGTGTTCCCGCCGGCGCTGTTCACCGGGCTGCTGATCGCGCTCGCGATCTACATCGTCGTGACGTTGATCGCCGGCATGGCGGTGCCGGTCGACGACCTCGAGGCGTCCGACGGCCCGCTGCTCGAGGTCGTGACGCTCGGGCCGATCGCGATCAACGCCAAGGTCTTCTCCGGGATCGCGCTGTTCGCGC
The DNA here is from genome assembly GCA_035645355.1 of Solirubrobacteraceae bacterium. Classification (GTDB taxonomy): domain Bacteria; phylum Actinomycetota; class Thermoleophilia; order Solirubrobacterales; family Solirubrobacteraceae; genus DASQMT01. The sequence goes on from DASQMT010000315.1 coordinate 4,471, forward strand.
TCACCAACGGCGCCCTGATCAACATGATCATGGCTTCGCGGCTGATCTACGGGATGGCCCAGCAGGGCGTCGTGCCGCGCGTCATGGGCCGCGTGCATCGCGAGCGGCGCACGCCGTGGATCGCGATCATGTTCGTCGCCGCGCTGGCGATGGTGCTGATCGTGGTCGGCGATCTCGAGTCGCTGGCCGACACCACCGTCCTGCTGCTGCTGTCGGTGTTCGTGACCGTCAACGTGGCGGTGCTGGTGCTGCGGCGCGAGCCTGTCGCGCACGAGCACTGGCACGCGCCGACGGTGCTGCCGGTGCTCGGCGCGATCGCCGCGCTCGCCCTGATCGTGCAGAAGGCGTTCGACGACGCGGTCGTCTTCGCCTACGCAGGCGGGCTGCTGGCGCTGGGCGTGCTGCTCTGGGCGATCAGCCGGGCGCTGACGGGGCCGGCCGAGCCGATCGACCCCGCCAAGCTGGCCGACTGACGCTCAGCTCTCGAGCGTCGCCGTCAGGTTGATCTCGGGCACGGCGGCGAGCGCCTTCGAGACGGGGCAGCTGTCCTTGGCCGCCTGCGCGGTCTCCTGGAACGCGTCGTCGTCGATGCCGGGCACCCGGCCGGTGGTCGACAGGTCGATCTTCTTGATCGCGAAGCCCTCGCCCTCCTTGAGGACCTGGACCTTCGCCTCCGTCCTGATCGACTCCGGCGTGTTGCCCCCGGCAGCCAGCATGGCCGAGAACTGCATCGAGAAGCAGCCCGCGTGCGCGGCCGCGATCAACTCCTCGGGGTTGGTCCCACCGCCCCCTTCCGCGAAGCGCTGGAACGAGTAGTCGCCCTCGATCTGCGCGGACTCGCCGCTGAACGTGCCGTTGCCGTTCTTGAGGTCGCCCTTCCACTCCGCCGCTGCAGACCTGACCGCCATCGATTGCTCCTTCGCCTTGCTTGATCGGGTTGCTGATGGTCGCACGCGCAGGTTCTGTCGTCGGTATGACGTACCATGACGTCATGGCCACGACGGAACTTCTCGATCTCGCCCGCCCGGCGGAGGTCGCTGCGGCGGTCGACGCCTTGAACGACCGGCTCGCGGCGGAGGCGCACGTGCCACCCGCGATCGCAGACCAGGTCGGGCGCTTCGCGGCGGCGGTGCGGGCGACGTCGATCGAGCGCTGGACGGCCGCGGACCCGTACCTCGCGCTGCTCGTGCACCGCGCCGTGCTCGACGCGCAGGCAGCGGCCGAGGACGAGTCGCGCGACAGCCTGCGGATCGCGCTGGAGCGCTTCAGCCACGCGCTCGCGGCGCTCGGCGAGGCCGAGCAGGCCGGCGACGAGCGCACCCCGAAGGAGCTGGCGCGCTGGCTCGTCTCCGCCGTCGAGGTGCCGCAGCGCGATCTGGCCGACCTGCTCGGCGTCGACCTGCGGCGCTTCCAGCGCTGGATCTCGGCGCGTGAGCGAACGCGGCCCGAGGGCGAGGAGGCGCGCCGCCTGCGGGCCCTGGCCCGGCTCGCGGGTCAGCTGCGTCACGCGTTCACGCCCGCGGGCGTGGTCGCCTGGTTCGACTGGCCGCGCCCGGAGTGGGGTGGCGCGACCCCGCGCGAGCTGCTGCCCGACCCGCTGCGGCTGCCCGACCTCCTGCTGGCCGCGGGCTCGACCCGGAGCACGGCCTTCGCATGAGCGCCGTGGCGGTCGCGTTCCGGCTCGCGTCGTGGCGGCGACCGCTGCGGACCGAGCCCAGCCGCATCGCCGGCCGCTTCCATCGGCCGACCGAGGAGTCCCCGACCCAGTACCTGTGCCTGCATCCGCTCGGGCCGTGGGCCGAGTTCCTGCGCGGCTCCGGCCTCAACAGCGCCGAGCAGCTCGCGCTCGTGCGTCATCGCACGTGGGCGCTGCGGCTCGATCCGGCCGGCCTCGTGCGGATCGGCTTCGACGAGGCGGCGGAGCACGGCCTGCGACCGGGCGATCTCGTGTCGGACGACCTGCGCGCGTGCCACCGGCTCGCCGATCGGCTGCGTGCCGCCGGCACGCCCGGCGCGATCGTGCCGAGCGCGGCGCTGCCCGGCACGGACAACGTGGTGCTGTTCGGGCCGCGCGCGGCCGCGCCGTACCTGCTCGAGCCGATCAGCCGCGTCGACGTGCCGGCGTCGCTGACGGCGGACGGCGGCCGCCCGCCGCTCGGCGTGCTGGAGCGGGTGCGCCGGCGCGGCGCCCCGCATCCGGGGCTCGAGCGCTGGCGCGCCGGCGAGCCGTACAGGCTCGCCGAGCCGAGCTGGGCGGAGTGGCCCGTGGCCGCCTGAGCCGTCGTCGCGCGCGGGTCATCTGGAGCCATCAGCATGGGATGAGCTCCCAGCGCAGTGGCACCCACGGGGCGGTCGCGAGCGCGGCGCGCAGGTCCGCGGCGCTCGCGAACGAGCCCCCGAGCTGACGGGCCTCGCAGCCGACGGCGACGGCCGGAGCGCCGAACGGCCACGGATCGAGGGTGTAGCGCGCGGTTGGCGTCGTGCGCGGTACCGCGTGATCGTCGCGCGCAGCCGCCGTGGGCACGCCCTCGTCGGTGGGCTCGCAGCGGATCTCGCTCGCGCAACGCGCGCCCGGCACGTCCGCGAGCCGCGTCGCCCGGCCGAGGCAGAGCATCAGCGAGAGCCGGTCGAGCGCCAGCAGGAGGCGGCGGTTGCGGTCGACCTCGCCCGGGTCGAGCCCGACCCCGAGCGCTGCCTGCAGTGCGCGCTCGCCCGCGAGGTACTCGCGAATGGCGGACGCGTCGCCGGGTGCTTCGGCATCCGCGTCCACGCGCTCGTAGAGCGAGGTGCCGTGCAGCGACACGAGCAGCGCCGCGTAGCGGCTCTGCGCGAGCAGCCGCTCGGCGGCGCCGCGCCAGATCGCGAGATGCGCGGTGCGCGGCTGCTGCGCGAAGCTCAGCGGCCGCCCGTCCGGCCCGGGTGTGGGAGCCAGATCGGCGTCGGACCAGCCGACGTCATGCTGCTCGGCCGCCAGGCAGAACGGCTCGCGCGGGGCAGGGGCCGGGAAGGCGTCGTTGCCCCAGGCGCGTGCGAGCTGGCCCGCCACCCACGCGTGCGCAGGCTGGCCGATGACCAGGCCATCATCTCTGACGAGCACGGGCGACAGGCTAGATTCCTGCGGCGTGTCCCGCGCGCAACGTCTCGGCTTTCTGGCGGTCGCGGCCCTGATCGCGGTGCTCGCCGTGGTCCTTCTCTCCGGCTCGGGCAACGAGCCGCAGCGCGCGGCAACCGGCGACCAGGCGACCGCAACTCCATCGGCGGCCGCGGACGCGGAGCCGGGAGTGCCTGTTCCCGTGACGCCCGAGCCGACCGCGACGCCGAAGCCGGCGCCACCGCTGGTGACCCCCGGCAAGTTCGCCCAGCTCCGCTTCACCGAGGGCGAGACCATCCGCTTCCGCGTGCGCGCCGACACGACGGATCACGTGCACGTGCACGGCTACGACCTGATGAAGGACGTCGAGCCGGGCAGGACGGTCACGTTCTCGTTCCCGGCCAGCATCACCGGCATCTTCGAGGTCGAGCTCGAGGACGCCGGGGAGGAGATCGCCCGGCTGCGCGTCGACCCTTGAGACGGGCCGCACAATGTTGTTACAAAGTCCTCTTCGACGCTAGACTCCAGGGCGTCACCCAGGTTCGTCGCAGACGCTCCGCGCGGCGGCCGGGCGCGCGCATGCGCGCTCGCGGGTAGGGTGGCGAGTCTCCATGTCCGAGTCCGCCTCCAACGCCACAAGCTTCGCCGACCCGCTTGCGCCGGTTCGCTACCTCGACGTGGTGCTGCTCGTGTTGGCGGCGCCGTTCGTGGTGCTGCTCGACCTGCCCGTGCTCGGCTTCGCCGTCGGCGCGCTCGTCTGGATCCTGGCCCGCATCCTCGAGGCGGCGCTCGAGCACACCGCCGGCCGCAGCGACGTGCGGCGCGCGATCGGCGTCAAGGTCGGGAGCATGATCGGCCGCACCTGGCTGATCGGCATCGGCATCCTCGCGGTCGGGCTCGCCGCCGAGCGGGAGGACGGCTTCACGGCTGCGCTGATATGCCTCGCCGCGTACACGGTCCACCTGGCGACCGCCCTGGTCCTGCGTCCGCTGGAGAGGAAGAGCGAGCACCGATGAGCACAGGCAAGCGCATCGCCCTGATCGTAGGCGGCATCTACCTCTTCCTGGTCGTGCTGACGATCGGCATCTTCGGCTGGTCGCGCCTGGACAACGACGAGTTCAAGCCGCAGAACGAGTTCAAGCTCGACGCTTGGATCGAGCTCGGGCCGTTCGACTTCACCAAGGCGGTGCTGTACCTGCTGATCGCGTCAGCCCTGACGATCGGCACGATGGTCTTCGTCTCGCGCCGGATGCAGGCGCGGCCCAACCGGGTGCAGACGGCCGTCGAGTGGCTGTTCACGGCGATGCGCGACAACATCACGCGCGGCAACATGGACGACGCCATGGCGCGCAAGTGGTTTCCGTTCATCGGCGCGCTGTTCCTGTTCATCTGGTTCTCGAACCTGATCGGCTACGTCCCGCTGCCGACGAACACCCACGAGAAGGTCGACATCCTCGGCGTCGACATCCCGTCGTTCGCCCTCTACGCCGCGACGGCGAACCTGTCGGTCCCGCTCGTGCTCGCGCTGGTGGTGTTCGTCGCCTACAACGTCGAGGGGATCCGCGCGAAGGGGCTCGGGGGCTACCTCAAGAGCCTGATCCCGGACGGGATCGACAACCCGTTCATGAAGGGGTTCGTGTTCGTGCTCGAGTTCCTCTCGAACTTCATGCGCCTGATCTCGCTCTCCGTACGTCTCTTCGCCAACATCCTCGCGGGTCATCTGATCATCCTGTTCATGTCCGGCGGCCTCGCGGTGCTGCTGGGCATCGAGGCGCTCGGCGTGATCATCATCCCGGCGGGCATCGCGATCTTCCTGTTCGAGGTCGGGCTGGTCGCGACCCTGCAGGCGTTCATCTTCGCCACGCTCACTGCCATCTACCTCGGCGGCGCGGTCGCCGAGCACCACTAGCCCAAAGGAGAACTGCTCAGTGCTCGCAACGTTCCTCACCATCATCTTCGCGGCTGCCGAGGACGGCGCGGACGCGGGCAAGGCGATCGCGCTCGGCGTGGGCGGCGGGCTCGGTGCAGTCGGCGCCGGCGTCGGCATCGGCATCATCTTCGGCAAGGTGATCGAGTCGGTCACGCGCCAGCCCGAGATGCGCGACGAGATCACCGGCATCCAATGGCTCGGCTTCGCGCTCACCGAGGCATGCTTCTTCTACGGGCTCGTCGCGGGCCTGATCGCGTTCTTCCTCTAGGTCGATGACCCTCGCGACCGTCATCTTCGCCGCCGAGGCCGCCGAGGAGGAGGGCGGCAGCTTCCTCGTCAGCCCGGGCATCGGGCTGATGGTCTGGACGCTGTTCCTCTTCGGGATCTCGATGTTCATCCTCTACAAGGTCGCGTTCCCGCGCATCGCGGAGGCGCTCGACAAGCGCCAGCGGGCGATCGAGGAGTCGATCGACACGGCGGAGCGCACGCGCAACGAGGCCGACGCGCTGCTGGCGGAGTACCGCGAGCGCCTGACTGCCGCACGCGCGCAGGCCGACGATATCGTGGCGCGCGCGCGCAAGGCCGGAGAGCAGGCCGAGGCCGACGCGATCGCCGCCGGCAAGGTGCGCCGCGAGGAGCTGCTCGAGCAGGCGCGCCGCGATATCGAGGTCGAGACCCGCCGGGCGATCCAGGAGATCCGCGCCGAGGTGGCGGACCTGACGATCATGGCGACGGAGAAGGTGACGCGCAAGACGCTGACCTCCGAGGACCAGCGCCGGCTCGTCGACGAGGCCGTCGCCGAGCTCGACTTCGCCGCATTGTCGCGGGGCGAGGAGCGCTAGCGCGATGGAGGAGATCGCCGTCGTCTACTCGCGCTCGCTGTTCGAGGCCGCGCTCGACGCCGACCGGCTCGACGTCGTCCGTGAGCAGCTCGGCGACTTCGCCGACGCGCTCGACGCCAACCGCGAGCTGCAGGTGTTCTTCTTCTCGCCCTACTTCTCCACGCAGGAGAAGAAGGACGGGCTGCAGCGACTGATCGACGGCGCCGACCCGCTCTTCCTCAACTTCCTCGAGCTGCTGGTCGAGAACCACCGCATGCCGGTGATCTTCCGCGTCCGTCGCGGCTACGACCGCCTCTGGGAGAGCCACAACCGGCTGCTGCCGGTCGAGGTCACGTCGGCGGTCGCGCTCGACGAGCAGACCGTGCGCGGGATCGGCGACCGGATCGCCGAGCAGACCGGCCGCCGGATCGAGCTGTCCTCGATCGTGGAGCCCGACATCCTCGGCGGCATCGTCGTGCGCGTAGGCAACCAGGTGCTCGACGCCTCGATCCGCACCCGTCTCGACTCACTCCGCAAGCAGGTCGTCCGGGCGTAGATGACCCTTCACAAGCGAGCAAACGAAAGCGACCATGCAGATCAAGCCTGACGAGATCACGTCCATCCTCAAGAGCCGCATCGAGGGGCTCGACGCTGGCCAGGCGGACCTCACCGAGGTCGGCACGGTCCTGTCGGTCGCCGACGGCATCGCCCGCATACACGGCCTCGAGAACTGCATGTCGCTCGAGATGCTCGAGCTGCCGCACGACGTCACCGGGCTCGCCCTCAACCTGGAGTCCGACAACGTCGGCGCCGTGCTCTTCGGGCCGTGGGGCCAGGTCAAGGAGGGCGACACCGTCAAGCGGTCCAACCGCCTGCTCGAGATTCCCGTCGGCGACGCGCTGCTCGGACGCATCATCGATCCGCTCGGCCGGCCGCTCGACGGCAAGGGCGACATCAACCTCGAGGAGAGCCGCCCGGCCGAGGTCAAGGCGCCGGGCGTCGTCCAGCGCCAGCCGGTGAAGGAGCCGCTGCAGACCGGCATCAAGGCGATCGACGCGATGATCCCGATCGGCCGCGGCCAGCGTGAGCTGATCATCGGCGACCGCCAGACCGGCAAGACGGCGATCGCCATCGACACGATCATCAACAACAAGGACTCGGGCGTCATCTCGATCTACGTCGCGATCGGCCAGCGCATGGCGACCGTCGTAGGCGTGGCGCAAATGCTCGACGACGCGGGCGCGCTCGACAACACGATCATCATCGCCGCGGCAGCCGACGAGGCGGCGCCGATCAAGTTCCTCGCCCCCTACGCGGGCGCGGCGATCGGCGAGCACTTCCTGTGGCAGGGCAAGCACGCGCTGACGATCTACGACGACCTCACGAAGCACGCCTACGCGTACCGCCAGATGTCGCTGCTGCTGCGCCGGCCCCCGGGTCGCGAGGCCTACCCGGGCGACGTCTTCTACCTGCACTCGCGGCTGCTCGAGCGCGCCTGCAAGCTCTCGGACGAGCTCGGCGGCGGCTCGCTGACATCGCTGCCGGTGATCGAGACGCAGGCCGGCGACGTGTCGGCCTACATCCCGACGAACGTGATCTCGATCACCGACGGGCAGATCTTCCTCGAGCCGAAGCTCTTCAACTCGGGCGTGCGCCCGGCGATCAACGTCGGCATCTCGGTGTCGCGCGTCGGCGGCAACGCCCAGATCGGGCCGATGAAGAAGGTCGCCGGCCGCATGAAGGGCGAGCTGTCCCAGTTCCGCGATCTCGAGGCGTTCGCGTCGTTCGGGTCCGATCTCGACGAGGACACGCAGCGCACGCTCGCGCGCGGCAACCGCCTCGTGCAGACGCTCAACCAGGGCGAGCGCCAGCCCGTGCCGGTCGCCGAACAGGTCGCGATCATCTACGCCGCCACGAACGGCTACGTCGACCGCATCAACGAGGACCGCGTGGCGGAGTTCCACCAGCAGCTCGTGGGACGCCTGCGCGCCGAGGATGCGGAGCTGCTGTCGGCGATCGCCGGCGGCGACTGGTCCGACGAGACGCAGGAGCGGCTCAAGGAGATCGTCGCCAAGTTCGCCGACGACTTCGGCTACGACCTCGACGAGGAGGGCAAGCAGGTCGACGAGGACGGCGCCACCGACGACCGCCGGGCCGGCGGCGCCGAGGCGCAGGACGACCTCTCCCCGGTCTCCGACGGCGACTCCACCCGAGTGCGTGAGGAGGAGCCGGCGGCCGTAGCCGCCGAGTGACCCATGGCCGACAAGGAGCTCAAGAACCGGGTCGCGTCGGTCAAGAACGTCCAGAAGATCACGCGCGCGATGGAGATGATCTCGGCCGCCCGGCTGCGCCGGGCGGAGCAGCGGATCGTCGCCCTGCGTCCCTACGCATCGGCGATCCGGCGCATGACGAGGCACGCGGCCGAGGCCGCGGAGAACCTCCCGAACGTGCCGATCCTGAACAAGCACGACGAGGTCTCGAAGGTAGGGATGCTGCTCGTGACGAGCGATCGCGGGCTCGCCGGCGCGTTCAACGGGCAGATCATCCGCGGCGGCGTGCGCGCGGCGGTCGAGCTCGAGCGCGCGGGCAAGGAGGTCGTCTTCTCCGCTTCCGGTCGCCGCGGCGTCGGCTCGCTGAACTTCCGCAAGCGGACGCCCGTCGGCGCCTACGTCGGCTTCACGGATCGGCCCGCCTACGCGAACGCGCGCGAGATCGCCTCCGACCTGATTGCCGCCTACGTGGACGGCGAGGTCGATGAGGTCGAGATCTTCTACAACAGCTACATCTCGCCGCTGCAGCAGCGCGTCACGCGCGAGACGCTGCTGCCGCTTCAGCAGGCCTCGATCCTCGAGGAGGCCGAGGGGGACGAGCAGGAGGAAGAGCAGCGCACGCAGCAGGGCCATCACCGCGCGCTTGTCGAGTACGAGCCCGAGCCCGAGGAGATCCTGCGGCGGCTCGTGCCCGTCTACGTCGAGATCTCGATCTTCCGCGCACTGCTGGAATCGACGGCGTCCGAGCACGGAGCGCGCATGACGGCGATGCGCAACGCGTCCGAGAACGCCGGTGAGCTGATCGACACGTACACCCTGCAGATGAACCGCCAGCGCCAGGCGGACATCACGCAGGAGATCATGGAAGTCGTCGCCGGCGCAGAGTCGCTTACCTAGGAGATTTCAATGGAAGCCAGCACAGTCGAGCGGCCCACCGAGGAATCGGGCGCCGGCAACAAGGGCAGGATCGAGGAGATCCAGGGCGTCGTGATCGAGGCAGCGTTCCCGGAGACCCTGCCGGAGATCAACAACGCGATCACGATCGAGCGCTCCGGGGACCAGGGCGCGCTGGTGTGCGAGGTCCAGCAGCACCTCGGCGACGACCGCGTGCGCGCGGTGGCGATGGACGCCACCGACGGCCTGGCCCGCGGCATGGAGGTGATCGACACCGGTGGCCCGATCACCGTGCCGGTCGGCAAGGTCACGCTCGGGCGCATGTTCAACGTGCTCGGCGAGTTGATCGACGAGGGCGACGCGATCGAGGTCGAGGAGCGCTGGCCGATCCACCGCGACGCGCCGACGGTCGAGAACCTCACGCCGACGACCGAGATGTTCGAGACCGGCATCAAGGTCATCGACCTGCTCGCGCCCTACGCCAAGGGCGGCAAGGTCGGCCTGTTCGGCGGCGCCGGCGTGGGCAAGACCGTGATCATCCAGGAGCTGATCCACAACCTCGCC
>DASQMT010000316.1:0-4129 GCA_035645355.1 Solirubrobacteraceae bacterium
ATGCCCGTGATCACGTCGACGCGCGGGCTCTGGGTCGCCAGCACCAGGTGGATCCCGACCGCACGCGCCTTTTGCGCGAGCCGGATGATCGAGTCCTCGACATCGGCCGGGGCGACCATCATCAGATCGGCCAGCTCATCGATCACGCACAGCACGTAGGGCAGCGCCTGCTCGCCGCGGCGCTCGCGCACCTTGTTCATCTCGATCAGGTTGCGCGTGCGCGCGAGCGCCATGTACGAGTAGCGCTGCTCCATCTCGCGCACGAGGTTCTGGAGCGCGACGGCGGCCTGCTTGGGCGACGTGATGACCGGCGTCAGCAGGTGCGGGATGGAGTCGTAGTGATTGAGCTCGACCTGCTTGGGATCGACCAGCACGAGCCGCACCTCGTGCGGCGTGGCACGCAGAAGGATCGAGGCGAGCATCGCGTTGACGCAGCCCGACTTGCCCGCGCCGGTCGTGCCGGCGACGAGCAGGTGCGGCATGCGCGCGAGGTCGGCGCCGATCGCGCGTCCGGCGACGTCCTTGCCCAGCCAGACCGTGAGCGGCGACCAGCCCTCCGGCGGCGCCTGCATCACGTCGCCGAGGTGCACGATCCGCCGGCGCACGTTCGGGACCTCAACCCCGACCGCCTGCTTGCCCGGGATCGGGGCCAGGATCCGGATGTCCGAGGCGGCAAGCGCGTACGCGAGGTCGTCCTTGAGCTGGGCGACCTTGCCGACCTTGATGCCCGGCGCGAGCCGCAGCTCGTAGCGGGTGATGTGCGGACCCGCGACCATCCCGATCACGCGCGCCTCGACGCCGAAGTGCCCCAGCGCCTCGACGAGCTGGGCGGCGACCTTCTCCTGGCCCGCCGTGTCGGGCTTGTTGGCCTCGGCCGTCGAACGCGTCAGGAAGCCCGCGTCCGGGACACTCCAGACGAACTCGGGCGCGTCGGTCACCTCACGCCGCAGGCGGCCCTGGGGCGTGAGCTGCTCGGGGGCGACGTCGCGGGTGCCGCGCAACACGCCGGGCTCATCCGTGTCGGGGTCCTCCGCCAGGCGCGGCTCGGGCTCGGGTTCCGGCTCGGGGTCGGGCTCGGGCTCGGGTCTCGCCTCGGGCTCGGCGAGCGCCGCCGCCGGCTCGGTCTCCGCGTAGAGGTCCGGGAAGCGCTCGGAGCCCGACCAGAAGTCCTGCTTGACCGCGGAGATCTCGGCCCTGTCGAGGTCCGCGAGCTCCTCGCGCGGCGTGCGCCTCCGCGCCACCGCGGTGCGCACCGGCTCGGCGCCCTCGCGCAGCTTGCGGCCGGTCGTGGTGACGGAGTCGCCCGTCGCCTTGAGGACGCTTGCGACGCTCGCGCCGGTCAGCAGCAAGCAACCGGCGAGGAAGAGGAAGACCGCCACGATATGGGTGCCGACCTGACCTAGCAGGGTCGACGTGAGCTCGTACAGCCCCTCCCCCGCCAGGCCGCCGTTGTCGGCGGCGTCGCGCTCGCCTCCGAGGCCCAGCGTTCCGGCCGCCAGCCCGAGGCAGCCGGCGGCGAACAGGCAGGCCGCCGCGACCCGGAACGGGCGCACCGCCGGCAGCACAGGCCGCATCACGAGCACGGCGCCGGCCGCGAGCAGGACGACGGGCACGAGATAGTGCATCGCGCCGACGAGCCGCCGCAGTCCGTCCACGAGCCAGCCGCCGGCCGCGCCTCCCTCCCAGCCGAGGTAGACGAGGAACGCGAGGAAGATCGCGACGGCGACCAGGGCCAGGCCAATCAGGTCCCAATGGCGCTGCTCGAGCACAGGCAGGCGCTCGCGCCACGCCGGTTGCGGCGCGGCGCGACGGGCGCGCGGCTTGCGGCGTGCGGTCGGCGGCATGCTTGCCGAGGCTGTTCGACGCGCCCGGCCGTGCTCCTGCCCGCGGTTAGCCGCCGCTAAGGCGACCGCCCTAGTCTTTGCGGGCAGATGGAGGCTTCCGACCGCCCTGTGCGCGTCCTCGTGGTCGAGGATGACGAGGAGATCGCCCAGGTGCTGCAGCGCGCGCTGCGGCTCGAGGGCTACGAGGTCCGGCTCGCGGGGGACGGCGTCGCCGCGCTCGACGAGGTGCACGCGTTCCTGCCCGACATCCTCGTGCTCGACCTCGGGCTCCCGCGGCTCGACGGCATCGACGTCGCGCGCCGGCTGCGCAAGGACGCCAACGACACGCCGATCCTGATGCTGACGGCCCGCGACGCGCTCGACTCGCGCGTCGAGGGGCTCGACGTCGGCGCCGACGATTACCTCGTCAAGCCGTTCGAGCGCCAGGAGCTGCTCGCGCGCATGCGCGCGCTGCTGCGCCGGCGCCCGCCGCGCGGCATGGCCCCGCTGCGCGTCGGTGACCTGAGCCTGAATCCGGACACCCACGAGGTGCATCGGGGCGAGCGCAGGATCGAGCTCACCCAGCGCGAGTTCGAGCTGCTCGAGTACCTGATGCGCAACGAGCGGCTTGTGATCTCGCGCCAGAAGCTGCTCGACGAGGTCTGGGGCTATGACCCGTTCTCGATCACCAACACGATCGAGGTGTTCGTGTCCAACCTGCGGAGGAAGCTGGAAGCCGGTGGCGAGCCGAGGCTCCTTCATACGGTCCGCGGCGCAGGCTACGTCCTCCGCGTATAGGCGGCTGCCGATCCGCTGGCGGCTCGCCGGCGGCTCTGCGCTCCTGACGCTCGTGATCCTGCTCGGATTCGCCACGATCGTCGGCGTGCTGACGACACGGCAGATCAACTCCGATTTCAACCGCCAGATCGCCGACGCCGCGACCGACCTGCAGGGGCGCGTGAAGCCGCGCGTGGTGTTGGAGGACGACACGTTCATCCGTTACGACTTCTCCCGGCTCGACAAGGGCAGCCCGGACCTCGACACCTATGCGGCGGGCCAGAAGTCGGCCGTGATCCGACTTGTCACGGGCGACGGCAGGGTGCTCAAGGCGACCGCAGACGCGCCTTACCTGCCGCCCCCTCGCGAGAAGACCCAGGAACACAACGGGTACCGCATCGAGTCGCGCTCGGTCGAGCTGCGCGGCGGCGGCATCTTCTTCGTCCAGTACGCGCGCAAGCTGTCGGACGTGCGCGCCACCGCCAACCAGGTGCGCGTCTTCCTGGGGCTCGGCGTCCTCGGCGGCGCCGCGCTCGCGCTGCTGGCCGGCGTCGCGACCGCGACTCGCGCGATGGCACCGATCTCACGTCTGACGGAGGCGGCGAGCGCGATCGCCCGCACGCGTGACCCGTCGCTGCGGATCCCGCACCCCGAGTCGCACGACGAGGTCTCAGAGCTCGCCGTCACGCTCGAGGGCATGCTGCGCTCGCTCGACGAGGCGCGCGGCGAGACCGAGGCGATGCTCGCCCGTCAGCGTCAGTTCGTGGCCGATGCGTCGCACGAGCTGCGCACCCCGCTGACGTCGGTGCTGGCGAACCTCGAGCTGCTCGAGATGGAGCTCGAGGGCGAGTCGCGCGAGGCCGCGGCTTCCGCCTTGCGCTCGTCGCGGCGCATGCGCCGCCTGGTCGCCGACCTGCTGCTGCTCGCCCGCGCCGACGCAGGCCGCGTCGCGGCGCATGTCCCGCTCGACCTCTCCGAGGTGGTGACCGAGGCGGCCGGCGAGCTCGAGCCCGTCGCCGGCGACCACCGCATCAGCGTCAGCGCACCGCCCGGCGCGACGATGGAGGGCGCCCGCGACGAGCTGCACAGGCTCGCGCTGAACCTGCTCGAGAACGCCGTCCGCCACACGGACCCGGGTACCGCGGTCGAGGCGACGGTCGAGCGTCGCAACGGCGAGGTCGTCCTGTCGGTCGAGGACGACGGGCCGGGCATCCCGTCCGAGCTGCGCGACAAGGTCTTCGAGCGCTTCTTCCGCGGCGCCGGTGACCGCAGCGGCTCCAGCGGCCTCGGGCTGTCGATCGTGCGCGCCGTCGCGGGGTCGCACTCGGGCACGGTGTCGCTGGAGGAGCCGCTCGACCGCAGGGGTGCGCGTTTCGTGGTGAGGTTCCCCGCGCGGGACTAGTACTTTCGTCCAGCGGGTGAACCGCACGAGATCGATGTTTGAAGCGTGCGTGCCGCTGCCCGGGCCCCGCGTTCATCCGACAGCCGGAAAGCGGTGCCTCGTATGGCCAGGGTCATCAGGTCGAGAA
>DASQMT010000317.1:0-7869 GCA_035645355.1 Solirubrobacteraceae bacterium
GGTGAGCGCGTTCTCGGCCGGGCGCGACGCCTCGTCGAGCGTGCCGCTCAGCCCGTCGCCCGGGCCGCGTATCAGCAGCTCGCCGGCCGCGAAGCCCGCGATCGCGATCGCCAGCGCGGCAGCGCCCGCGCCCGCCTTCCACAGCATTCCCGTGACGCAGCCCCCGGCAAGCGCCATCCCGGCGCCGAACACGAGCCCGCCGCACAGCTGCGCCGCGGGCAGCAGCGCCGGCCCGCCCGCCTCGGCGCTGCGATCGAGCGCGCCGACGCCCAGCACGACGAGCAGGGGCAGGAGCAGCAACTGGACCGCCACGGCGATCGCGAATGCGCGCAGCAGCACCGGCTTGCGCTCGAACGCCGCTTGGCGCAGCGCACGGTTGAAGCACAGCCCGCCGCGCGTCATCACCGCGCCCGCGGCCAGGCCCGCCGCGAGTGCCAGCAACGCGTCGCCCACTATGCGAGATATAGCGGCCGCGTCAACTCAGGCGGCGCCGAGCGGGCCCGCGCGGTCGGAGCAGCGGCCGTGGCCCGGACGTCAACCTTCGAGCTCCTCTGCGCAACGTACGGCCTCGGCCAGCCAATCCTGCCGGTGCTCTGCCGGTGGCCGCCAGTCCGGCGACCACCCGAGCCATTGCACGGCCAGTTGCAGCCGGCCGGCGGTCAGCGCGCGATCGAAGCTCGACTCCGCGCGGTAGAGATCGCCGCACCCCTCGAGGTAGGCGCCCGTGAGCTCCTGCCGCTGCGCGCCCGTCCAGCCGCCCGCCGTGAGCGCCGCGAGATCGATCGGGCCGGGGCCGACGCCCGCCAGCTCCCAGTCGACCGGGCAGATGCGCACTCCGCCGGCCTCCGGGACGACGAGCACGTTCGAGGCGTGAAAATCACCGTGCAGGACGGTGACGGGGAGGGCCGACAGGGACTCCAGTGCCGTCTCGTGGCGGCTGGCCAGCCATTCGAGCGTGGCTCGGTCGTCCTCGGACGCGAAGCCGAGCGCGCGAGCCATCCAGCGCTCCCATGAGGATCGGCCGTAACGCAGGAGCCGGCGCGGCGCCCCGCGGCTGCGCGAGCGCAGCTCGGCATGGAAGCGCCCGAGCCAGCGCGCCGCCTCCATCCAAGCCTCGAGCCCGGACTCGGAGAGATCGGCGCCGCTGATGCGCTCCAGGAGCAGACCCTGGCCGTGGTCGGGCTCGTCGAGGACCCCGTAGCACCTGGCCGTTCCGAAACGGCTGCGCGACAACAGCGCGGTGTACGCGACGGCCTCGCGCCAGGAGTCGGCGAGGAACGGCGGCCGCGTCGTGAGCGCCGCTGACAGCATCCCCTCCCTGCCGAGGTGCTTGAGCACAAGCTCCAGGACGCTGCCGTCAGCGAGCGTGACGTCGAGCTCCTCGAGCCGATGGCTGCTGTGGGCCACCAGCGGACGCCGCGCGAGCTCGACCACGCGCGTGGAAAGAAGCGCTTCGAGCCTCGAGGTTGTCATGCGGTCGCTCCGATGCGGTCGGCAAGGCATTGCAGCACGCGGCGAGCACCTCGCGCGGCGGGCGGGTAAGCTCCGCCCCGAGGTGGCGCGCTGGGTCTACGACTTCGCTGAGGGCTCGCGCGAGATGCGCGACCTGCTCGGCGGCAAGGGCGCCAACGTGGCCGAGATGACGCGCGTGCTCGGCCCGGAGCGGGTGCCGGCGGGCTTCACGATCACGACCGAGGCGTGCGTCGCTTACATGCGCGCGGACCGGACAGAGCCCGAGGGCATGAGCGCTGAGGTCGCCGCGGCGCTCAAGCGGCTCGAGGAGCAGGCCGGCAAGCGGCTCGGCGATCCCGATGACCCTCTGCTGGTGTCGGTGCGCTCGGGCGCGCGCGAGTCGATGCCGGGGATGCTCGACACGGTGCTCAACCTGGGCCTCAACGACGAGTCGGTGCGGGGGCTGGCGCACACGACGGGCAACGAGCGCTTCGCGTGGGACTCCTACCGGCGGCTCGTGCAGATGTTCGGGAACGTCTCGCGCGGCGTGCCTGGCGAGCAGTTCGAGGAGGCGATCAAGGCCGTCAAGCAGAAGCGAGGCGTCAAGCTCGACACGGAGCTCGACACGGACGCGCTGAAGGACCTGACCGAGCGCTTCCAGTCGCTCTACGACTTCCCGCAGGACGCGGGCCAGCAGCTGAGCCAGTCGATCCGCGCGGTGTTCGACTCCTGGACCGGGGAGCGCGCGGTCTCCTACCGTCGCATCAACGCGATCCCGGACGACTGGGGCACGGCCGTCAACGTGCAACAGATGGTGTTCGGCAACAAGGGCGAGCGGTCTGCGACCGGCGTCGCGTTCAGCCGCGACGAGATCACCGGCGCGCCGGAGCCGTCGGGCGACTTCCTGGTCGACGCGCAGGGCGAGGACGTCGTCTCCGGCGTGCGCAACACCCGCCACATCGCCGAGCTCGCCGAGGTGATGCCGGAGGCGCATGCCGAGCTGATGGAGGTGCTGCGCACGCTCGAGGCCCACTACGGCGACATGCAGGACACGGAGTTCACGATCGAGGACGGCAAGCTCTACCTGCTGCAGACGCGCAACGCCAAGCGCCCGGCGCAGGCCGCGATCCGCTTCGCCTGCGACGCCGTCGGCGAGGGGCTGTTGACCCGCGAGCAGGCGCTCGCGACGATCGACCCGGGGTCGCTGGACGCGTTGCTGCACCCGACGTTCGACCCGGCGGCAGACTTCGAGGTGCTCGCCGAAGGCGTGAGCGCTTCACCCGGCGCGGCCAAGGGCGAGGTCGTCTTCACCGCGGGCGAAGCGGTCGAGGCGGCCGCCGAGGGACGCGACGTGATCCTCGCCCGGCCGTTCACCGAGGCCAATGACGTCGCCGGCTTCCATGCGGCACGCGGGATCCTGACCTCCGAGGGCGGCAAGGCCTCGCACGCTGCGCTGGTCGCGCGCGGGATGGGCA
Organism: Solirubrobacteraceae bacterium; assembly: GCA_035645355.1. Classification (GTDB taxonomy): domain Bacteria; phylum Actinomycetota; class Thermoleophilia; order Solirubrobacterales; family Solirubrobacteraceae; genus DASQMT01. Next base: position 2,928 of record DASQMT010000317.1, read on the forward strand.
GGCCGGCCGTCGTCGGCGCAGACTCGCTGGCGATCGACCCCGAGCGGCGCACGATCACCGCCGGTGGCACCGTCGTGAGCGCGGGCGAGCGGATCGCGATCGACGGCTCGCGCGGCCTGGTCACGCTCGACGACGTGCCGCTTATCGAGGCCCGCGTCGACGAGCGCTTCGAGCGCGTGCTCGGCTGGGCCGACGAGCTGCGGACCCTGGGCGTGCGCGCCAACGCCGACGACGCGGAGAGCGCGCGGCGCGCGCGCGAGCTCGGCGCCGAGGGCATCGGGCTGTGCCGTACCGAGCACATGTTCGCGGCTTCTGACCGCATGCCCAAGATGCGCACGATGATCATGGCCGACGGCTCGGAGGAGCGGCGCGCGGCGCTGGCCGAGCTGCTGCCCCTCCAGCAGGCCGACTTCGAGGAGCTGTTCGAGGTGATGGCCGGCCTGCCCGTCAACATCCGCCTGCTGGACCCTCCGCTGCACGAGTTCCTGCCCAACCTTCCCGGGTTGCGCGCGGACCTCGAGCGCGCGCGGATCGAGCAGAGCGACGAGCTGGCCGACCTGGAGAAGCTGCTCCTGCGCGTCGAGGAGGTGCACGAGGAGAACCCGATGCTCGGCACGCGCGGCTGCCGGCTGGGCATCCTCTACCCCGAGATCTACGAGATGCAGGCGCACGCGATCATGCGCGCCGTCAAGGCGGTCTTGGAACGTGGCGCGGAGAAGCCGCACCCGGAGATCATGATCCCGCTGATCGACTACGAGCGCGAGCTCGAGATCCTGCGCGAGCTGGTGGTCGAGGTCGGAGACGAGCACGGCCTGTCCGCGCCTGAGGACTACACGGTCGGGACGATGATCGAGCTGCCACGAGCGTGCTTCGTCGCCAACCGCATCGCGGAGTTCGCGGACTTCTTCTCGTTCGGCACCAACGACCTGACCCAGACCGCGCTCGGCTTCAGCCGCGACGACGCCGAGTCGAAGTTCGTGCCGGCCTACATGGCGCGCAAGATCATCGACCACTCGCCGTTCGAGACGATCGACAAGCCGGGCGTGGGATGGCTCGTCCGGCTCGCGTCCTGGGTCGGCCGCGAGGCCAAGCCGTCGCTGAAGCTCGGCATCTGCGGCGAGCACGGCGGCGACCCCGTGTCGATCGACTTCTTCCACATGGCAGGGCTGGACTACGTGTCCTGCAGCCCGTACCGGATCCCGATCGCGCGTATCGCGGCCGCTCAGGCCGCGATACGCAACGCGGCCTGAGCGGTCGTCGGCGTCACTCGCCGGACTCGTACTTGAAGGAGATCGCGAGCCTGACGCGGTAGCTCGTCACCGCTCCGTTCTCGATCGTCACGTCCTCGCGCAGCACCTCCGCGACCCGCAGGTCGCGCACGGACTTCGCCGCGGTGTCAACGGCGTGGCGCGCCGCCGCCTCCCAGGATTCGCTGCTCGAACCGATCACCTCGGTGACGCGGTAGACGCTTTCGGTCATGCTCGCTCCTCGTGCCGATGGGCAGGACAGGCGGCACTCTTGCACGCTGCGGAGACCGGCGCTAGCTTGGAACGCCGAGAGACAGACCTGTCGCTCGGTCCCGTGGTCCAATGGAGGAGGAGCATGCCGATTCCGACCGAGCTTGTCGGATCCCTGCCCAGGCCGATGAAGTTGCAGCAGGCCTTCGCGGACTATGACGAGGGCAAGATCACGTTCGAGCAGCTCCAGGCGGAGCAGGACGCCGCCGCCGAGGACTCGATCAAGCGGCTCGAGGAGACCGGCGAGCCGATCGTCACGGACGGCGAGCAGCGCGAGTCGAGCTTCGCGACCTACCCGATCACCGACACGCTCGCCGGTACGGGGCTGGCGGACAACCTCGCCGGCGACGGCCAGTTCTTCGCGATCTTCGACGACGGCCATCACCGCCAGCTGCCGCGGCTGACCGGCGGGCCGTTCCGCTACAAGACGTTCGCGTCGGAGTTCGTCGAGAAGAACAAGCGGATCGCGTCGCACGACGTCAAGCAGGCCGTCATCTCGCCCTCGATGATGATGCTGCTGTACCCGCTCGAGGAGGAGCTCGAGGGCTACCCGCGCGAGCAGTTCCTCGCCGACGTCTGCGACGAGGTCGAAAAGGACATCCGCCAGTGCTTCGCCGCCGGCGCGGTGCGCGTCTCGATCGATTTCACCGAGGGGCGGCTGGCGAACAAGAACGACTCGCGCAATCCCTGGACCGGCAAGGACATGCTGCAGGAGTTCATCGACCTCAACAACCGCGTGCTGGACCGCTTCTCGCCCGAGGAGCGCAGGAACATCGGCATCCACACCTGCCCCGGCGGCGACTGCGACTCGGTGCACTCCAAGGAGGTGCCGTACGAGAAGCTGCTCTCGAAGATGTTCCAGCTCAACGCGGGCTACTTCCTGATCCAGTGCGCGAGTGAGGAGGACAAGGAGTCGGTCTACAAGCTCGTCGGCGAGCACAGCCGCGACGACGCCGAGGGCGTCCCGCAGGTCTGCTTCATGGGCGTGATCGACCCGCTCTCACCCGAGGTCGAGACGCCCGAGCAGGTCAAGCAGGATCTCGTCACCGCGGCGAAGTACATCCCGGTCGAGCGCCTCGGCGCGACAGACGACTGCGGCTTCTCGCCGTTCAGCCGCGACGTCAAGCCCAAGCACGGGTCGCCCGACTTCGCGCGCGACATCGCGATGCAGAAGATCTCCGCACGGCTCGAGGGCGCGCGGCTGGCGTCAGAGGAGCTCGGCGTCTGAGCGAGGACAAGAGCCCGCCCGGCGGCGGCCGCTTCGACGAGGCGGGCGACGCGACGCGGCGCACCCGGCTCGCGAACGAGCGCACCTATCTCGCCTGGTGGCGGACGGGGCTGACGGCGTTCGCCGTAAGCCTCGGCACCGGCAAGCTGGTCCCCGCGCTGACCGACGAGACCGCCTGGCCGTATCTCGTTCTCGGGATCGGCTTCGCCCTGATGGGGGTGGCCTTCGTGGGCTACGGCTTCCAGCGGCTGCGCGCGGTCGACGCCGCGCTGGCGCGGGGCGAGTTCGAGCGGCCCGATGCGCGCGTGCTGACCGTTCTGACGGTCGCCGGGGTCGTGCTCGGGCTCGGGCTGGCGGCGGTCGTCGCGGTCGGCAGCTAGCGCTCACACGGCGGGCGCCGAGGCGTGTCCCAGCGCGACCTCGATGCTGGGGGTGTTCGCCAGCAGCTTGCGCGTGTACTCGGCGCTCGGCGCCGTGAAGATGCTCGTGACGGAGCCGTGCTCGACGATGTGGCCCTCGGTCATCACCACGACGCGATCGGCAAGCGTCCGGATCAACGCCAGGTCGTGCGTGATGAAGAGCAGGCTGAGCCCCATCTCCTTGCGCAGCTGACCCAGCAGCTCGATGATCGCCGCCTGGACCGAGACGTCGAGGGCCGAGGTGACCTCGTCGCAGACGAGCAGCGAAGGCTCCGCGGCGAGTGCGCGTGCGATCGCCACGCGCTGGCGCTCGCCGCCCGAGAGCTGGTCCGGGAAGCGGCCGGCCGCGCTCGCCGACAGCGCCACCCGCTCCAGGCACTCAGCCACCCGGCGGTCGGTGTCGCTGCGGGCGCCGGGGAAGAAGAGCTGCAGCTGGCGCGCGATCGTCTGGCCGATCGTGCGCCGCGGGTTCAGCGAGGCGTAGGGGTTCTGAAAGATGTACTGGATCTGCTTGCGCGCCTCGCGTGTGCGGCTGCGCGCCGCCGGCGGGAGCAGCTCCCCGTTCAGCCGCACCTCCCCGGTGTAGGACTTGTGCAGGCCGGCGACGGAACGCGCGAGCGTCGTCTTGCCGCTGCCCGACTCGCCGACCAGCGCGAGGCACTCCTGCCGGCGCACCTCGAGCTCGATGCCGAACAGCGCATGGCTGGACCCGTAGTGGGCGTCGAGATCGTCGACCGCGAGCACGACCTCCTCGCCGACCGCCCGCTGGCCGGTCTGGCCGGCGCCCTCCGGCGGTGGCTGGCGCGCCGACTCCTCGTGGTTGTGGCAGCGCACCATGTGCCCGCCGCCGAGGTCCACCGGCGGCGGTGCCTGCGTCCGTGACTCGTCGGTCGCGAGCGGACAGCGCGGGTGGAAGAAGCAGCCCTCGGGCCGGCTGCCGGGCAGCGCGGCGCGTCCGGGGATCCCGATGACGGTGCGCTTGCCGGCGATGTCCGGGACCGCACGCAGCAGCCGCCGCGTGTACGGGTGGCGCGGTGCCGAGAAGATCTTCTCGCGCGGCCCGCTCTCGATGATCCGCCCGGCGTACATGACCGCGACCCTGTCCGCGAGCTCGGCCACCACCGCGAGGTCGTGGGTGACGTAGAGCGCCGCCACCTGGTGGCTGCGGCAGAGGTCGCGCACGGTCTCGAGCACCCGCGATTGCGTGGTCACGTCGAGGCCGGTGGTCGGCTCGTCGCAGACGATCACCTTCGGCCTGTTGGCGAACGCCATCGCGATCGCAACGCGCTGCTGCTGACCGCCGGAGAGCTGGTGCGGGTAGCGCCGGAGGAAGAGGTCGTCCGTGGGCAGCGCCACCTCGTCGAGCGCCTCGCGCACGCGCTCGCGCTTCTGTTCGGCGCTCCAATTGCGCGCATGGGCGTCGAGCACCTCGGACAGCTGCAGCCCGATCCGCAGCGCCGGGTTCAGCGACGTGCCGGGGTCCTGCGGAATGTAGGAGACGACGCCGCCGCGCAGGCGCCGCAGCTCGGACTCCGGCAGGCCGCCGAGGTCCCTTCCGTCGATCACCACGGAGCCGCCGGTCTGCCGGCCACCACCGCGCACGTGACCGAGCAGCGCCATGCCGACGGTCGTCTTGCCCGAGCCCGATTCGCCGACGAGCCCGAGCACCTCGCCGGCGTGCACTGTCAGGTCGATCTCGGCGACGATGTCGACGCCCGAGCCTGCGAGCTCGATGCGCAGGTCGGAGACCTCGATCACCGGCGCGCTCACGACGACTT
>DASQMT010000318.1:0-16741 GCA_035645355.1 Solirubrobacteraceae bacterium
ACGGCGCCGAGCTTCTCGACGGCGGCGTCGATCTGCGCCTCGACCCCGTCGCGCTTGCGCCGCAGGATGTGCCAGTGCAGCGCCTCCTCGGGCTCCATCCCGGCGGTCGGGTCGGCGACCTCGGCCTCCTCGCCCGCGGAGTTCTTCGCCTCGTAGTGGGCGATGAAGCGCTCGAGCGCGTCCTCGCGCCGGTTGAAGACCAGGTCGTCGGCGAGCGCGCGCTCCTGCTCGTCGATCTCGCCGTAGGGCGTGATGTGGTTCGGGTTGACCATCGCGAGATCCAGGCCGGCCTCGACGCAGTGGTGCAGGAAGACCGAGTTGAGCACCGAGCGGGCGGCCATGCCGATGCCGAAGGAGACGTTCGAGACGCCCAGCGAGGTGAGCACGCCCGGCAGCTCGGACTTGATCAGCCGGATGCCCTCGATCGTCTCGACCGCCGACGGCCGCCACTCCTCGTCGCCCGTCGTGAGCGTGAACGTCAGCGCGTCGAAGATCAGCAGCTGCGGGTCCATGCCGTGCTCGCGACAGACGAGATCGTGGATGCGCCGGGCGATCTCGAGCTTGCGCTCGCGCGTCTTGCCCATCCCGACCTCGTCGATCGTCAGCGCGATCAGCGCGGCGCCGTGCGCCATCGCGATCGGCGTCACGCGGTCGAGCTTGTCGCGGCCGGCCTCGAGGTTGACCGAGTTGACGATCGCGCGCCCGGGGATCTGCTCGAGCGCGAGCTCGATCACCTCCGGCTCGGTCGAGTCGACCTGGATCGGAGCCGGCTGCGTGAGCGAGACCTTCTTCGCGACGAGCCGCATCTGCTCGTCCTCGTCCGAGCGCTCCGTCAGCGCGACGCACAGGTCGAGCACGTGCGCGCCGCCCTCGACCTGGTCCTCGGCGATCTGGCCGAGCCCGTGGTAGTCGTCGGCCAGCAGCAGCTCCTTGGCCTTGCGCGAGCCCTGCGAGTTCACGCGCTCCCCGACCAGCGTCGGCGCCGGATCCTGGGCGAGCGGCGTCGCGGTCATCATCGAGGAGACGTGCGGCGGGCGCGGCGCGGGGCGCGCGCCCGGCGTGCGGCCGCCCACGCGCTCGACGAGGGCGCGGATGTGGTCGGTCGTCGTGCCGCAGCAGCCGCCGACGATCGAGACGCCGTAGCGCTCCACGAACTCGCCCAGCGTGTGAGCGAGCGTGTCGGGGTCCTCGGGGAAGATCGTCTCGCCGTTCGGGCCCTGGTGCGGGATGCCGGCGTTCGGGATGCACGAGACGGGCACGGGCGAGAGCTCGCCGAGAAAGCGGATCGCGTCGCGCATGTCCTCGGGGCCGGTCGAGCAGTTGAGGCCGATCACGTCCACCGACAGCGCCTCGAGCGTGGCGAGCACGGCCGAGATGTCCGTGCCCAGCAGCATCTTGCCGCCGTTGGGCAGCAGCGACACCGATGCCTGGATCGGCACGGAGCGGCCCGCTTCCACGAACGCCCGGCGCGCTCCGAAGATCGCGGCCTTGACCTCGAGGATGTCCTGCGCCGTCTCGACGATCAGCAGGTCCGAGCCACCGTCGACGAGCCCGCGTGCCTGTTCCTCGAAGACGGGCACGAGCTCGCGGAACGTGATCCTGCCGAGCGTCGGGTCGTCCGATGCCGGCAGGTGGCCGGTCGGGCCGATCGAGCCCGCCACGAAGTGGCGCTCGCCGATCGCGGCGCGCGCGATCTCGGCGGCCTTGCGGTTGATCTCGTAGGTGTGGTCCTCGAGGCCCCACTCCTCGAGCTTGATCCGCGACGCCTGGAAGGTGTCGGTCTCCACGACGTCAGCACCCGCCTCGATCATCGACTCGTGCAGGTCCGCGATGACGTCAGGGCGGTTGAGCACGAGCGCCTCGTGTGCGCGCCCGGGAAGCTTGTAGTCGTCCTCGAGCGAGAGGTCGAACTGCTCGAGCGTCGCTCCCATGCCGCCGTCGAAGACGACGACGCGCTCGCGTGTGGCGGCCAGGAAATCCCTCATCCCGACGCAGGGTAGCGAACCTTGACACGAGTGTGGCAAGGTTGGACGAACCTCCGGGCGCTGCCGCCGCGTGTGTCACGGTAGACGGGCGTGCAGCGCACCGAGCTTCATTTCCATCTGCTGCCCGGCGTCGACGACGGCCCGGCCGACCTCGATGAGGCGATCGCCCTGGCGCGGCTCGCCGTCGCCGACGGCACGGCGCTGGTCACGGTCACGCCGCACCTGCGCGACCTGCTGCTTCGCGGGATCCTGCCCGAGCTGCCGGCGCGGGTGCGGGTCGTCGCCGAGGCGCTGCGCGGCGCGGGCGTGCCGCTCGAGGTGCGCGCCGGCGCCGAGCTGGCGCATTACGACGTCGCGCGGCTCGACGACACCGAGCTGGAGGCGGTCGCGCAAGGACCGCCGGGCGCGCGCTGGTTGCTGATCGAGGCGCCGCTGTCGGGCAGCGACCTCGCCGGCTTGCAGGCGGCGACCGCCGAGGCCCGGGCACGCGGATTCGGGACGCTGATCGGGCACCCGGAGCGCTGCGCGCCGCTGATGGAGGATTCCCGCGCGCTGGCGGCGGAGCTCCGGGCGGGCGCGAGGCTGCAGGTCAACGGCTCCTCGCTGCTCGGCTATCACGGGGCCGACGCGCTGGCCCGGGGGCTGGAGCTGGTGCGCTCGGGGGCGGCCGACGTCATCGCGTCGGACGCGCACCGGCCCGCGCGCCCGCCGGTGCTCTCGGCGGCGCTCGCCGCGGTCGTGGCCGACGGCACGCCAAGGGACGCCGCGGAGGCGCTTGTGAGCACGGTCCCGCGGGCGCTGCTGCGGTACGGGCTCGCGACGCCGCACGCCGCGCGCGCGGCCTGAGCACGCGGCTACGGCGGCTGCCCAGCGGGTAGCGCAGGGTCGATGGCCGACGACGTCACGATCACGCCCTACCGCGACGGGCCGCTGCTCGTACGCGGCCCGTTCCGGATCCTCGACCAGGACGGCAACGCGATCGACGCCGGCCGCGAGACCGTCGCGCTCTGCCGCTGCGGCAAGTCGCGCTTGCGCCCCTTCTGCGACGGGACGCACCGGCTCGTGCGCTTCAGGGCGCCGAGCGGCGCCGAGTCCGGGCGCGAGGCCTGACGCGGCTCAGGCGGAAACCGCGGCGTCGGCCTGGCGCAACGACGTGCGGCCCGCCTCCCAGGCGTCGAGGAGCGTCCGCGCCCACCGGCCCTCGACCTCCACGAGTGCGCTCGCGCCCCAGAGGATGTCCTCTGCCAGCTCAGGCTCCTGGCGCGCCAGCCCACCGGCCAGATCGACGGCGGCAACTGCCTCGTGGACCGCGTCGGCGGTGACGTGCTCGTCGAAGAAGTGCGTCGCAGCGCGGTTGTCGCAGCCCAGGCGCCGCAGGCCGTCGGCGTAGCGGCGGTTCGGGATCGAAGAGGTCATCTCGAACAGCGCGAGGTGGCCGACAAGCGCGCCGCGCAGCCGCCGGTGCAGGCCGAACAGCGACATCAGGTTGACCGTGGCGAGCGTGGCGGCGGGGAGCCGCTCGAGGTACGCGCCGTAGCGGGGGTCGAGGCCGAGTGCCTCGAGCGTGTCGGCGAACAGCCGTGCGTGCATCCGCTCGGGCCGTCCACCGCCATACTCGTCGGCCTGGATCTCCACCAGCGCCGCCTTCGGAGAACCGCTCAGGCGTGGGATCGCCCACGAGTGCGGGTCGGCCTCCTTGAGCTGGTACGCGGAGCGATGGATCAGGAACTCGCGCACGTGCTCGAGCGTCGCCGCGCGCTCGACGTGGCGCGACAGAGAAGGTGAGTCGTCGGCGTCGGCGATCGCCCGCAGCGCGACGTCGAAGCTCTCCGGCGCCGGCGGCGGGCCGGCGGGCGCGACGTCCGCGCGCAGCGCGCCCTCGAAGCGCGTCTCGAGCGCCTGGCGCAGCGCGAGCAGCGACGGCGACCACTCCCAGCGCTCGTCCACGCCGGGCAGGCCGCGGTAATGCAGCTCGTAGCAGAGGTAGAGCGCGAGCTGCAGGTCCTCGTCGGCCAGCGGATCGTCGCCGTCGGGCAGGACGATCGGCGGCAGGTGATGCGGGGGCTCGCGCAGTGCGCCGAGCAGCGCCGCGGAGGTGTGGCCGCGCGCCGCCGGAAGCGCGCGCGGGCCACCGTCACTGGCGCGGGCCGGTCGCCGCGGGATGCCGGGCAGCTCTGACGCGGCGGGCTCCATACCGCAGCCTTGTGTTCCCGCGCGAGCCTCCGCTTACTCGGCGCCGGGCACGTACGCGTCGGCGAGCCACTCCGCGACGGCCCGTGGGCCGCCCTGTTCGGCGACCTCGCGCTGGCGCACGGCCCCGTTGCGGCGCGCCAGCCGCGCGACCGATGCGAGCTCCGCGGTGCAGCCGAGCTCTGCTGCGACGCCCGCGAGCTGCTCGACGAGCGCGGCGAGGCGCTCGCGCGCGGGCACGCGGGCGCCTGTCAGCAGATCGGCCAGCTCGGCGTCCATGCCCGAGCGCGCGGCCGACCAGCGGTTCTCCTCCAGCCGCCACGTGTCGGCGACCGGGAACTCCTCGCCGGCATCGTGGCGCGCTGCGAGCCAGGCGGTCAGCGAGTGCACGAGCGCCACCACGGCCGCGGCGTCGGCGATCGTCGCCTGCGCGTCCGGAACGCGCAGCTCGAGCGTGCCGAAGGCGGGATGCGGCCGCAGCTCCCACCACCAGCGGCGCGCGTCGGGCACGGCGCCCGAGGCGGCGCCCCATGCGAGCGCGTCGGCGAACGCCTCCCATGAGGCGAGCGCGGGCGGGATCCCCTGGCGCGGCAGCTGCTCGGCGATCTTGGGGCGGATCGAGGCCATCCCGGTGTCGCGGCCGTCGTGGAAGGGCGCGTTGGCGGCGAGCGCGGCAACGAGCGGGAGCCACGTGCGCAGGCCGTTGTAGACCGCGAGCGAGCGATCCGCCCCGCCGACGGCGACGTGCACCTGCAGCGCGCAGACGAGCTGGCGCCGCGCGATCGAGCCGTACTCGCGCTCGGTCAGCGCGTAGCGGTCGCCGTCATTGAGGAGCCCGATCGGGTCGGCGAACGGATGCACGCCGGCGCACGCCAGCCGCCCGACGGGAGCCGCCACGGCGGTCAGGTCCCGGCGCGCGGCCGTCAGCGCCGCGATCGCCTCGGAGACGCTTCGGACCGGCGGCAGGCTCAACTCGAGCTGCGCTGCCGGCAGCTCGAGCTTGAAGCGGTTGTCGCCGGCCGCGTCGACGACCTCCGCGGCGCGCGGCAGGAGGTCGAACGTCTCGCCGTCGAGCAGCATCAGCTCCTCCTCGAGCCCGAGCGTCAGCGGCTCCGGGGCGTCGAAGGCTGCTCTGAGGTCGGCTGCGGTTGGAGTCGGCTCGGCGATCATGGGGTAAGCGGTCGCGGCATGCGCATCGCACGGCTGCCAGGAGTGTTCCGTCCCCGGAGCGACAGCCGGCTACTCGCTTCAGTGCTGCGGCGCCAGGATGGCGTGCGTGGCGGCGACGTGCTCGACGTCTGCACGGGCTCGGGCCTGATCGCTGTCACCGCTGCGCTCGCGGGCGCGCGCAGCGTGTGCGCGGTCGACGTGTCGCTGCGAGCGGTGCTGACGACCCGTCTCAACGCACGGCTCAACGGCGTGCGCGTCGAGGCGCTGCGGGGAGACATGCTCGCCGCGGTGCCCGGCCGCCGCTTCGACGTGATCGCCGCCAACCCGCCCTACCTGCCCAGTGCGCATGACGAGCTGCCGGCGCACGGCACGGCGCGGCACACCGAGGCGGGCGACAGCGGTCGGCTGCTGCTCGACCGGTTGATCGCGGACGCGCCCGGCCACCTGCGGCCCGGCGGACTGCTGCTGGTGACACATTCGAGCGTGATCGGGGAGCAGGAGACGCTGGACCGGATGCGCGCCGCAAGACTCGAGCCTGCCGTCGTCGAGCGCCGCTCCGGCACGCTTGGACCGCTGCTCGCGCAGCGCGCGCCCGAGCTCGAGGCGAAGGGGATGCTCGCCCCGGGCCAGCGCCACGAGGACGTGCTCGTCCTCGCGGGCAGCCTGGCGGCCTAGCCGCCGCGGCTCTGGTGCCGCGGGCCCTGGTGCTGGGGCACAGTGCGCGGGCCGGGCTTCGCCACGCGCTGGTCGGACTCGGCCCGCTTGTGCTCCAGCGAGCGTTGGAGCTTCTCCGGCAGCACCGGGCGGGTGCGCGGCTTCGCTGCGGGATTCCTCGCGCGCTTGGACATGCACCGGAGTCTACGCCGGGCCGCCGCGGCGGCCCGGCGTAGTTCGGGTCACTTGATGAACAGGATCTCGGAGTACTTGGGCAGGGGCCAGAGCGAGTCCGGCACCGAGCGCTCGAGCTTGTCGGCTACCTCGCGCACGGCGCTCATAGCCGGCACGACGTCGCGCTGGACGTAGCGCGCGCGCTCGAGCACGTCGTCGGCCGCGGGGTGGCGCGTGTTCGCGAGCTCCAGCGCGCCGATCCGCTCCACGAACGCGTCCACGAGGCTCGCGATCTCCGACCGGATCGCCTCGATCCCCTTGGAGGAGCCCGCGACCCCCAGCTCGCCCAGGTACCTGATCGCCGCCGGCAGCAGCATCGTCTTCGCCATCGAGAAGGTCGTCTCAGCCTCGATGTTGAGCTTCGCGATGTACTGCTCCACGAACACCTCGTAGCGCGCGTCGAGCTCGCGCTCCGAGAGCACGTCGTAGGCGCTCATGACCTCGACCGCTTCGGGCGACACCAGCGCGGGCAGGGCGTCGGGCGTCTGCGGGAGGTTGGCGAGACCGCGCTGCTCGGCCTCGGCGTGCCAGTCCTCGGTGTAGTTGTCGCCGTTGAACACGATCCGCTTGTGTGCGACGTAGCTCTCCTTGACGACTGCGAGCACGGCCTCGGCCAGCTCGGCGCCGCCCTCGAGCTGCGCCTCCAGAGCGTCGGACATGCGGTCGATCGCCTGCGCGGCGATCGTGTTGAGCACGGTGTTCGGAAAGCCGCACGACATCGACGAGCCGAGCGCGCGGAACTCGAACTTGTTGCCCGTGAAGGCGAACGGCGACGTCCGGTTGCGGTCGCCGCCATGCATCGGCAGGTGCGGCAGCACGCTCGCGCCGAGCTTGAGGTAGCTCGACGGCGTCGCGGCGTCGCCCGAGCCGCTCTCGATCGCGTCGTAGACCTTCTGCAGCTCGGCGCCGAGGAAGATCGAGATGATCGCCGGCGGCGCCTCGTTCGCGCCCAGCCGGTGGTCCTGGCCCGGCGAGGCGATCGAGGCGCGCAGCAGCTGCTGATGCGTGTCGACCGCGTTGAGCACCGCGGTGCAGAAGAACAGGAACTGGAGGTTCTCGTGCGGCGTGTCGCCCGGCTCGAGCAGGTTGACCCCGGTGTCCGTCCCGAACGACCAGTTGTTGTGCTTGCCCGAGCCGTTGACGCCCGCGAACGGCTTCTCGTGCAGCAGGCAGACGAGCCCGTAGCGGCGCGCGACGTTCTGCAGCAGCTGCATGCACAGCTGCTGGTGGTCCGAGCCGACGTTCGAGTTCTCGAACACCGGCGCGAACTCGTACTGCCCCGGCGCCACCTCGTTGTGGCGCGTCTTGATCGGGATCCCGAGCTTCGCCATCTCGCGCTCGGCGTCGAGCATGCAGGCGAGCACGCGCTCGGGGATCGAGCCGAAGTAGTGGTCGTCGAGCTCGTGCCCCTTGGCCGGCTTGGCGCCGAACAGCGTGCGCCCGGTCGTGAAGAGGTCGGGTCGCTCGAAGTAGAAGTTCTCGTCGATCAGGAAGTACTCCTGCTCGGGCCCGATCGTGGTGAAGACGCGCGTGGCGTCCTCGTTGCCGAGCAGCTGCAGCGTCCGCAGGGCCGAGCGCGAGAGCGCGTCCATGGAGCGCAGCAGCGGGATCTTGTGGTCGAGCGCCTCGCCGGTCCACGAGGCGAACGCCGTCGGGATGCAGAGCAGCGCGCCGTTCGGGTTCTCGAGGATGAACGCGGGCGAGGATGGGTCCCAGGCGGTGTAGCCGCGCGCCTCGAACGTGGCACGGATCCCACCGGTGGGGAACGAGGATGCGTCCGGCTCGCCCTGGATCAGCTCCTTGCCCGAGAACTCGGCCAGCGCGTTGCCGTCGCCGGTCGGGTAGTAGAACGAGTCGTGCTTCTCCGCGGTCGACCCGGTCAGGGGCTGGAACCAGTGCGTGAAGTGCGTGCAACCGCGCTCCATCGCCCATTCCTTCATCGCCGTGGCGATGTCGTCGGCGAGCTCTGGCCCGAGCGGGCGCCCGCTGTCCAGCGTCTCCTGCAGGCGCTTGTAGTCGGCAGGCGAGAGGCGCTGGCGCTGGACGGAGGGCGAGAAGACGTTCTCGCCGAAGGCGTATGCGCCGGCCTGGGTCAGATCCGACTGCCCCATGGCGCCGCCGTTGGGGCTCCACTGGGCGGCGGAGACGTTGGTCAAGCGGGTGCGCGGCATTGCGTCCAGCATCCTCCTCTAGTTCGGGCGAGCGCCGCCCAGCCTAGTCGCGAGCGCGGGCGTCGCTGTTGTCCAGGCGTCGAAGATCCGACGCGCCGATCCTTGCCGCTGGACAAAGACTCTCGCCGTCCGCGCGCCCACGCTGTGATCCGATGGCGATCGGACATAGTTCGATGCCCTGCCGCCACCCCTACGGAGGTCCCCTGTCATGAAGAAGGTCGAAGCGTTCGTACGGCACGAGGCGTTCGAGCCGATCCGCACGGATCTGCTCACGCTCGGATTCCCCTCGCTCTCGATCACGGAGGTGAAGGGGTCCGGGCGCCAGAAGGGCGTGACGGAGCGCTACCGGGGCGCTGAGCTGACGAACTACCTGCGCCCGAAGGTCAAGATCGAGTGCGTCGTCGCCAGCGGCGACGTCCAGACGGTGGTCGACACGATCCTCAAGCACGCGCGCACCGGCTCGATCGGCGACGGCAAGGTGTTCGTGCTGCCCGTCGACGAGGCCTACCGGATCCGGACCGGCGAGTCCGGGGAGGAGACGCTCCAGGCGCATCCCGGCGCGGTCGAGCCAGAGCAGGTCGCCTAGGCCCGCAAGCTCGACTTCGACCCGTACACGCGCGGCAGCTCGAGGTCAGGCCACGGGGCTGACCCGGTCGGCGGCCCCGTTCCGCGCGAGCCCGCGCTGCTCGGGCACGGGGCGCAGCAAGGCGGGAGCGGTACGGGCGGCGCGCACGGCTGCGCCGGCCAGGTTGGCGGCCAGCGCTCGGAGATCGCCTGCGGCGCGGCCGGGGAGCCCGCCGCTCGTGCGCGCGGCGGCTGCCGGCTCCCACAGCGCGCCCGGGACGTCGGCGGGCAGCGTGCCCGTGCGGAACCAGCGGTCGACGAACAGCAACACGAGCTCACCGGCCGGGCGTGCATGGCGGTAGAGCCGCTCGGCGAGGTGCGACTCGGCGCCGACGATGCGCTCGTAGCGCGGCGCGAGCACTGCCTGCACCAGGACGTCGGCCACTTCGCCCGGGTTGTAGGCGTCGGGCAGCACCGCCGGCCTCAGGCCGGTCGCGCTCGTCGCCCGCGCGTAGATCGGCGTATCGACCGGGCCCGGGCTGACCATCGCGACCCGCACGCCGCTGCGCTGCTCGCGCTCCTCGATCGCCAGCGTGCCGAGGAAGCCGCGCAGCGCGTGCTTGGAGGCCGCATAGCTCGAGAAGGCCGGCAGCGGCATGCGGGCCATGATCGAGGATGTCGCGACGACCACGCCGCGCGAGTCCCGCAGCGCCGGCAGCGCGGCACGGATCACGTTGACCGCGCCCGTGAAGGTGACGGCGACCGCACGGTCGAAGTCCTCGGGCGCCACCTCCAGGAAGTGGCCGAAGGCCACGGCGCCGGCATTCGAGACCACCGCGTCGAGGCCGCCGAGCGCGTCGCACGCCGCCTCAACAGCTGCAGTTGCGGCCTCGCGATCGGCGACGTCGGCGGGCAGCACGTGGGCTGCGACGCCGTGCTCGCGCGCCACCGCGGCCGCCTGCGCGAGGGCGGTCTCGCCGCGCGCGATCAGCGCCAGGTCGGCGCCCTCGCGCGCGAAGCGCTCGACCGCCGCGAGGCCGACGCCGGTGCTGGCGCCCGTGATCAGGATTCGCTGTCCTTGGAGTCGAGTCATACGGGGAGTACGGCGCGCTTGGCCTGGCGGCCCACGTCAGACAGTCTGGAGCAGCTCCTCGAGCCGGCGGTGGGCGAGCCCGACGGCCATCGCGCCCTCGCCGACGGCGCCCCCGACCCGCTTGGTCGAGCCGTGGCGGACGTCACCGGCGGCGAACAGCCCCGGGACGCTGGTCTCGAGCGCGAGCGGGTCGCGCGCGAGCGGCCAGTCCGGCCGCCGGCGGCCGTTATCGAGCAGGTCGGGGCCCGTCAGGATGTAGCCGGCGCGGTCGAGCCGGACGCCGCCCTGCTCGGCCCAGCCCGTGCGCGGCAGGCCGCCGAGGCAGAGGAACAGCGCCCGCGCGGGAAGCCGCTCGCCGCGACCGCTCGCATCGCGGACGACCACCTGCGCGAGCTCGCCCGCGACGGCCTCGAGCGCTTCGACCCGCGTGCGCAGGCGGACGTCGATCGACCGGTGCGCAGCGATGCGGTTGACGAGGTAGGCGGACATCGACTTGCCCAGCCGGTCGCCGCGCACGAGCATCGTCACGTGAGCGCCGGCATGAGCCAGGTGCATCACGGCCTGCCCCGCGGAGTTGCCCGCGCCCACGACGACGACCCGCTGGTCGCCGCACTGCGCGGCCTCGCTGCGACCGGCACCGTAATAGACGCCGCGGCCGAGCAGCTCCTCGACGCCCGCGACCTCCTCGAGCCGCCGCCACAGCATCCCAGGGGCGACGAGCGCGATCCGCGACCGCACCTCGTGGCCGCCCCGCAGGCTGAACGCGAACAGCTCGCCGGGTCCTCGCGGGCCGCCGCCGGTCACGCCGCGCAGCATCACGATCTCGGCGCCGAAACCCTCGGCCTGGCGGCCGGCGAGCCGGCACAGCTCGGCGCCGCCGATCCCCTCCGGGAAGCCGAAGAAGTTCTCGATCAGCGACGTATGCGCCGCCTGCCCGCCCGGCATCTGCTCCTCGAGCACGACGGTCGAGAGACCGTCTGACGCGGCGTACACGGCCGCCGCCAGACCGGCCGGGCCGCCGCCGACGATCGCGAGGTCGTACTCCGAGCGCGCGGGCGGCCCGCCGATCCTCCACGCCTCCGCGACGCGCTCCACGGTCGCCGGGGCGATGATCATGTCGCCGTCCACGAGCACGGGCAGCGCCGGGCGGATGGCGCCGCGCTCGGCCAGCAGCGCATCGGCCTCCGGTGAGCCGGCGTCCAGCCAGCGGTACGGCTGCGCTCCGCGCGTGAGGAAGTCGCGCAGGCGGTGGTGCTCGGCATCGAGCCGCAGCCCGACGACGGTGACCTCCGGTCGGACGGGGCTCACGAGCGCGGCAGGCGGGGCGTCATCGCGTGGCGAAGCCATCCGTGTTCACCGCGGCCATGTTGGCAGCCCGATCAGGCCGCGAGCCCCGGATGGCCTTCGCGATCCCGCGGCGAAGCCTCCGGGCGCGCAGATAGGCTGCCCGGCGATGGCATCGGAAGAGAAGCGCATGCAGCTGCGCGGGCTGCATCACGTGACGGCCATCTGCCGTGACCCGGAGCGCACGATCGCCTTCTACCGCGATCTCCTGGGCCTCGCGATAGTGCACGACGGGCCGTCCGACGACGACCCCGACTCACGTCATGTCTGGTTCGGGGCACAGGACGGGCGCGCGGGCATGCTGGTGTCGTTCATGAGCTATCCCGAGCTGCCCAAGGGCGTCGTCGGCGTGGGCTCGACCCACCACTTCGCGTTCGTCGTCGCAAGCGCCGAGGAGCAGGAGGCGTGGCGCGACTACCTGCGCGGTCAGGGCGTCGAGTGCACCGACGTGTTCGACCGCGGCGCGTTCCGCTCGATCTACATCCGTGACCCGGACGGCCACGTGATCGAGCTCGCGACCAGCGGGCCCGGCTTCGGCGCCGGCGGCCCGTCCGGCTGAGCCGAGACGGACCGCCGGCAGCCTGTCAGCCCTACATCGCCCAGCTCATGCCAGAGCTGGAGAACGTCTCAAGGGCCGCCGCCTCGGCCATGTCGCCGCGCAGCCGTGCCGAGAGCGCGCGCCGCTGCCGATCGGTCATCGACGCGATCGTCTTGGTCTCGGACATCGGGATCGAAGCCAGAAACCGCCGGCAGCGCGTCCTTCCCCAGCGGTGCTGGCTGAGCAGCAGGTCGCCGATCGCCATGCTCTCGGCCTCCCACGGACATTCGAGCACGATGTCGGCGACCGTCGTCTCCCCTTCGGCGACTTGGCGCTTGAGCTCTGCCCGAGCAAGTCGGACACGATTCGCCTGGGCGAGCGCGCGCATGTGCTGCGGCGCACGGGCCGTCGCTGTTGCGTCCAATGGAACCTCCCCGCGGCCCGTCCGGGGGACAGGCACGTCGTGTAGTTGTCGTCGATATGCCGCCGGGTTCGTTGCCACCCGTAGAACGCGCAGGCACACCAACACCGCCACCCGGTCCCTCCGTCCGAGCGCCCCGGCAGTGCTCCTGCTCCATCCCTTTGCTTCTCTCGGAGCGCCGAAGCGCTCGACCGGTTGACGAGGCTAGACACTCGGCACGCACGGTTCTATCGCTCCGAGATCGGATCATCCGGAAAAAGCGGGCGATTCGTGCGAGTCCCGCTGGGGCCCCCGGTAACAAGACGAACGTCCGGGCGGCCCGCGCCGGGTGAGGACGCGCGATCGAGCCGATACAGGCGCAGCGGTGCCCCCAGGCGCGACTCAGGGCGCCGGCAGCGGGCCGTGCTCGGCCTCGAAGGCGCCCTTCACCGACGCGAAGCGCTCGAGCGCGGCGTCGAGCGTGGCGCGCTCATGCGTGGCCATCACGCTCGTCCGCAGCAGCGCCCCGGCGGGCGGGACCGCAGGATGCAGCGCGACGTTCACGAACACCCCGGCGTCGTAGAGCGCACGCCAAAGGAGCACCGCCTTCCAGTCGTCGCCCACGACCACCGGGACGATCGGCGTCATGACGGTCGAGCCGTCGGGCAGCGGCTGCGGCTCGACGACCTGGAAGCCGAGCTCGTGCAACCCGCGGTTGAGGTAGGCCGCGTTCTCGAGCACACGCGCGAACAGCGGCGGCCCGTCCTCGGAGCGGATCACGCGCAGCGCCGCGAGCGCCGCTCCGACGGCCGCGGGCACCGCCGCGGCCGTGAACAGGAAGGCGCGCGAGGTGATGCGAAGGAAGTCGATCACCTCGTGCGTGCCCGCGATGAAGCCCCCGCAGGAGGCGAGCGACTTCGAGAACGTGCCCATCCGCAGGTCGACCCGCTCCTCGACGCCGAACAGCTCGCACGAGCCCGCGCCGCGGGCGCCGAGCACGCCGGCGGCATGCGCCTCGTCGACCATCAGGCGCGCACCGTGGGCCTCGCACAGGTCCGCGACCTGGGGGAGCGGTGCGACGTCGCCCTCCATCGAGAAGACGCCGTCGACGACCACGAGCACGCCGCCCTCGCTCTCGGGCCCGCCCACGTCGCGCGCCGCGCGCTCGAGCATCTGCTCGAGCTTGTCGAGCCGGTTGTGGCGAAACGGGCGCAGCCTGGCGCGTGACAGCAGGCAGCCGTCGAGGATCGAGGCGTGGTTGCCCGAGTCGGCGATCACGGTGTCGCCCGGCGAGAGGATCGTGCCCAGCGTGCCGACGTTGGCCTGATGGCCCGTGGTGAAGACGATCGCGTCCTCGGTGCCCATCCACTCGGCGAGCTCGCGCTCGAGCGCCAGGTGCAGGTCGAGCGTGCCGTTGAGCAGCCGCGAGCCGGTCAGGCCGGTGCCGTAGCGCTCGAGCGCTTCGCGCGCGCCCTGCATCACGCGCGGGTCTGCGGTCAGCCCGAGGTAGTTGTTGGAGCCGAGCATGATGCGCTCGGCGCCCTCCATCTCGACCACCGGCGCAGCGGCGGACTCGAGCGTGCGGAAGTACGGCAGAAGGTCTGCTTCACGCGCCGCGCGGAGCTGCTCGGCACGCTCGTGACCGCGGACCTTGCTGAACACGTCGCTGGCTGTCTGCATGTAGCCTGCCCGCCTCCATG
Organism: Solirubrobacteraceae bacterium; assembly: GCA_035645355.1. Lineage (GTDB taxonomy): Bacteria > Actinomycetota > Thermoleophilia > Solirubrobacterales > Solirubrobacteraceae > DASQMT01. The sequence continues at coordinate 14,044 of DASQMT010000318.1, forward strand.
GGGTCGCTCGAGATCCGGCCGGTGCATTCTACGGGCGACCTGCGTCGGTTCATCCGGCTCCCGTTCCGGCTCTACCGCGACGAGCCGAACTGGGTCGCGCCGCTGCTCTTCGAGCGCCGCCAGTTCCTCGACCGGCGCAAGAACCCGTTCTTCGAGCACGGGCGCGCGGAGTACTTCCTCGCGCTGCGCGACGGGCGCCCGGTAGGTCGCATCACTGCCCAGGTCGACGACAACTTCCAGCGCTTCCAGGACAACCGCTGGGGCTGGTTCGGATTCTTCGAGTGCGAGCACGACCCGGAGGCCGCCACGGCGCTGCTCGCCCGCGCCGAGCAGTGGCTGCGCGGCCAGAACTGCGACCGCATGGTCGGGCCGGCCGACTTCACGATGAACGACGAGTGCGGCGTGCTCCTGGAAGGCCACGAGCGCACGCCGCTTATCCTGTCGCCGTGGACGCACCGCTACTACCCGGGGCTGCTCGAGGGCGCCGGCATGGCCAAGGCGATGGACCTGCTGATGTGGGAGCTGCACATCTCCGGCCGCGACAAGGTCAACCCGGTGATCTGGAAGCTCGCCGACCAGGTCGAGCAGCGTCACGGCGTGGCCGTGCGCCCGTTCCGCAAGAAGGACATCCACGCGGAGGTCGGCCGCTTCATGGAGGTCTACAACGCCGCCTGGGAGAAGAACTGGGGGTTCGTGCCACTGACGGAGCGGGAGGTACGCCACTACGCCGGCCAGCTCAAGCCCTTTCTCGACGAGAACTGGGCCTACGTGGCCGAGAAGGACGGCGAGACCGTGGGCGCGGCGCTGACGCTGCCCGACTACAACCAGGCGCTGCTGCACCTCCGCGGCCGCATCCTGCCCTTCGGCTGGGCGAAGTTCCTCTGGTACCGGCGCAAGATCGATCGCGTGCGCGTGTTCGCGCTCGGGGTCAAGCCGGAGTGGCAGCACACCGGCGTCGCGGCGAAGTTCTACGAGCGTCACTTCGACGCGGCGACGCGCACCCCTCAGACCCACGGCGAGATGGGCTGGATCCTCGAGGTCAACAAGAACATGAACCGGGCGATGGAGGCGATGGGCGCAGAGGTCGTGCGCCGCTTCCGGCTCTACGAGCGCGAGTTGGCCGGGTAGCCCCACCGAGGCGCCGCGGACGTTCGGTTAGCTTGCGGACCATGCGGCGCACCGAGGTCCTGAAGGACTCCCCGCCGATGTTCCATTCCCCGCTGCTGGACCGCTTCACCCGCGTGCACCCGGCCGTGCCGGTCGCGATCTACCTGCCCGCAATCGCCCTGCTGTCCGCGCTCGGGGTCGCGCGCACCGGCCCGTGGACCGCGCTCGGACTCGCGCTCGGTGGCTACGCGGTCTGGACGCTGACGGAGTACTGGCTGCACCGCGTCGTGTTCCATTTCGAGCCCGACCGCGGGCTCGGCGCACGGCTGCACTGGATGCTCCACGGCGTCCACCACGACCACCCCAACGACCCGCTGCGGCTGGTGATGCCGCCGTCTGCCTCGGTGCCGCTCGCCGCGCTGTTCGGCGGCGTCTTCTGGCTCGTGCTCGGCGGCGACTGGTGCTTGGCGTTCCTGGCCGGGTTCCTGGCCGGCTACCTGGCCTACGACATGATCCACTACCACGTGCACCATCAGCGTCCGCACACGCGCGTCGGGCGGCGGCTGCGCGAGCTGCACATGCGCCACCACTTCCAGGACGACGAGCGCGGCTTCGGCGTCTCCGCGCCCTACTGGGACCACGTGTTCGGCACCCCGCCGGAGAAACGCGCCCGTTGAAGCCGGCGCGGCTGCCCGTATGCTGGGCGGCGAATGCGCTCTGAACAGGACATCGAGAACGAGGGCGAGGTCGTCGACGGTGTGCCGGTGCCTGTGCAACGCGCGCCGCTGCCGGCCGCCGTGCGCAGCGCGCAAGTGCCGGCCGTCCACGCGGCCGCCCTGGCGGCGACCGGGTTCGTGGCGGGCGCCGCGACCGTGGCCGTCGTCGCACGCAAGCGGCGCGGCGGGCCACGGAGCTGGCGACGCCGGAAGAAGGGCGTGATCGGGGAGATCGTGGGCTCGAACTCGTTCCTCGTGGACGTCCACCTCGTGCGCCGGGGCTGACGTTCCCGGAGCACGCGGGGTCCGGCGGCGCGCGCCGCCGCCTCAGCCGGTATCAAGCGCGGCGTGGAGCACGAGCTGCGCATCGAGGTCAAGCCGAAGTGGCCGTTCTACCTTCGCGGTGGCTCCGCGGACGGCCTGCTGCGCCGGCGCGGCGCCTCGCTGCAGCGGCTCCTGCACCGGGACGGAGCGCCGGTCCACGTGGCGGTCATCCAGCCGGCTCCCGGCCGCGTGGTCTTCGGCGCGCGCGCGGCTTGTGAGTCCGACGCGAGCTGGGGCATCGGGCGGCTGCGCTTCGCGACGGGTGTCGACGACGACCTGCGGCCGTTCCACGACCGGTACCGCGACGACCCGCTGATCGGCAAGGCGGTGCGCGCGCTCCCGGAGCTGCGCGTGCGGCGCGCGCCGCTGCCCTGGGAGGCGCTCTCGAACGCCGTCTGCGAGCAGCTGATCGAGTTCGAGAGGGCGGTCGCGATCCAGCGCCGCATGATCGTCGCGCTCGGCGCCCGCTGCCCGCGGACCGGCCTGCGCGACGCTCCCACCCCCGCCGCGGTCGCCGCGGTCGCTCCGGCGCGGCTGGCCGCGATGGAGCT
>DASQMT010000319.1:0-4409 GCA_035645355.1 Solirubrobacteraceae bacterium
CGTCGCCACGGTCGCGCTGTCCGTGGAGGAGGACGCGCCGGCCGGCGTCACGCTCGAGCGGCCGCGGCTGACGATCCCGGCCGGCGGCCGGCGCGAGGCGGTGCTCCAGCTGGCGAGCACGGCGCCGGGCGGGCTGGCATCCGGCCGGCTCGTGGCACGCAACGAGGCCGGCGGCGCCGTGCTCGCGCACCCGTTCTCGGTCGCGACCGAGCCGCCCGAGCCGCCCGTTCTCGGCCCGCTCGCGCTGCAGCGCCGTGACGGCCGGGTCACGGGCGTCCGCTTCGCGCTGGGCGCCTTCGAGCGTGGTGACCCACTGGCCGCGGGCACCCGCGTCGCTCTGACCGAGCGCGTCGCCCTGACGCTCGTCCGCGCTCGCGACGACCGCGTGGTGCGCCGCCTCACGCCGCCGGGAGGCGCGCGCGAGCTGCTCCCGGGCGAGTACGCCTACGAGCTGCCGCGCACCGCGCTGCGTGCACTCCCTCCCGACCGCTTCTCCTTCCGCGCAGTCGCCCGCTCGCCGCGCGGCGGGCAGCCCGCGGTCGTACGCTCGGAGCCGTTCGGGCGATGAAGGTCGTCAGCCTGTACGGGCGCCCCGGCTGCCACCTCTGCGACGAGGCGCGCACGGTGCTCGAGCGCATCCGCGCGGAGCGCCCCTTCCGCCTCGAGGAGATCGACATCGAGTCCGACGACGCTCTGCTGCGGCGCTATCTGGAGCGGATCCCCGTGATCGCGCTCGACGGGGAGGAGCTGTTCGACCATTTCGTCGAGGAAGAGGCCCTGCGCCGGAAGCTCTAGAGTGACCGCGCCATGAGCTTCAGCGACGTCGCGAGCAGCGCCGAGCGCAGCGACTCGGGCGGTGCACTCTCCGATCGGCTCTCGCTTGGCGTCGCCGCGCGGCTGTCCCGCTACCTCCAAGTGCTCACGCAGGCGCGCAAGATGGGCAAGGAGACGATCTCCTCGCAGGAGCTGTCGGAGTACACGCACGTCAACCCGACGCAGATCCGGCGCGACCTCTCCGGCTTCGGCAAGTTCGGCAAGCGTGGCGTGGGCTACAACGTCGACGCGCTCGTCTCGCAGATCCGCAAGATCCTGCGCACCTCCGGGCAGCACAACATCGCGCTGTTCGGCGCCGGGCACCTCGGCCGCGCGATCGCCTCGTCGGACATCTTCGCCGACCACGGTTTCCGCGTCGTGGCGATGTTCGACAGCGATCGCTCCCTGGTCGGCGAGCAGATCAACGGCGTCGGCGTGCGCCATGTCGACGACGTCAAGCAGATCGTCGCCGACGAGGACATCGTCGTCGGCGTGCTCGCGGTTCCCACGGCGGCGGCGCAGGAGCTGGCCGACCAGCTCGTCGACGCCGGCGTGAAGATCATCTTCAACTACTCCGAAGCGCTCTTGCACGTCCCTCCGGACGTCACGGTCCACACCTCCAGCCCGGCCGTGGATCTGCTCTACGCGCTCTACTTCTACCTCACGTAAGCGAAGCCCGATGATCGACCTCGCACGCGCGCGCGAGACCTTCGAGGGCTCGGCAGACTTCACCGTCGGCATCGAGGAGGAGTTCGCGCTCGTCGATCCCGAGACGCTGCTGCTGGTGCCGCGGTTCGAGCTGCTGCGCGACGCCGCCGCGTCCGACCCGGTGCTCGTGACGTCGATCGCCGGCGAGCTGATCTCGTCCGAGATCGAGATCCGCTCGGGCGCGGGGAGCGACGTCGACGACGCCCGCAGCCGACAGGCCGAGGCCAGGCGGCGGCTGTTCGCGCTCGCCGCTGAGCACGGCGTGGCACTCGGCGCCACCGGAACCCATGCGCTCAGCGACTACCGCGACCAGCACATCATCGACACGGAGCATTACCACCGCGTCGAGGAGGGTCTCAAGTACGTCGCCTGGCGCAACAACACGTTCTCGGTCCACGTGCACGTCGGCGTGCAGGGAGCCGACCGTGCCGTGCGCGTCTGCGACCGGCTGCGCCCCGTGCTGCCGTTGCTGCTCGCGCTGAGCGCCAACTCGCCGTTCATCGACGGGCGCGACTCCGGCCTGCACTCCGGGCGCAGCCAGACGTTCACGAAGTCGTTCCCGCGCTGCGGGATCCCCGACGTGTTCGGCGGCTGGCGCGCATGGGCGGACTACGTCGAGCTGCTCGTCCGCACCGGCTCGATCGTCGAGTTCACGCAGCTCTGGTGGTCCGTCCGGCCGCACCACGACTTCGGCACCGTCGAGGTGCGCATCTGCGACGCGCAGATGACCGCCGGCGAGGCGGATGCGCTCGCTGCCCTGATCGCCGCCTGCGTGCGCCGCGCGGCCGCCGAGGTCGACGCGGGCGACGCGCCGCGAGACCTGCCCGCGCGGCTGATCGAGGAGAACATGTGGCGCGCGATCCGCCACGGCCTCGACGGCCGGCTGCTCGACCTCGAGGCAGCGCGCATCGAGGAGTTCCCGGCCGCCGAGACGCTCGAGCGCCTGAACGCCTGGGCCGGCGCCGACGTCGCGCTGCCCGCCCTCAACGGCGCGCAGCGCCAGCGCCGCATGATCGATGACGGCGCCACGCCGGCCGAGGTGTACGCGGCGTCGGTGGCGGAAACCCAGGCCACATACTCCGAGGAGACCTGCGATGAGCCAGCCTGAGTTCACAGAGGAGGAGCTGCGCCAGCTCGAGGCCGAGATGGAGCGGATCTCGGTCGACGACGTGCTGATCCAGACGACCGTGACGCTGCTCAACCTCGCCGCGCGCAAGGCGGGTCTGGGCGCACCGCCGGAGTCGGGGCCCGCTCCGACGGCCGACTGGGAGCAGGTCCGGCAGGCGATCGAGGGCGCGCGCGCGCTGCTGCCGCTGCTCGAGTCGCGCCACGCCGAGCAGCTCGGACCGGTGCGCGACACGCTTTCGCGGCTGCAGATCGTCTACGCGCAGCAGGCCGGCGGCGGCGGAACGGCGCCTGCGCCGGGCGATCCGGGCCCTGAAGGCCCGGCGCAGCCGGCCAAGCCGGAAGGTCCGGGCACCGCCCAGAGCTCCGGCCGGCTCTGGATCCCGGGGCAGTGATCCCGCCTCGCGCATAGCGCTACCTGTCCCGGCTGCGCCTCGCCACCGGCTCCGCCTCGCCGGCTCCGCCTCGCCGGCTTCGCCTCGGCCCCCGCCTGAACGCCCGATAAACTGCTGCCCGCTCTGGCGGCGGCCGGTCCTCGGCCGCCGCTTTCGTTGTTCCTGAACGCTCTCTGAGAGGTCTCCCTTGTCCGATTTCCTGTCCGACCACGGGGTCGTCGTCGCGCTGATATGCGCGCTGGCCGCCGTTGGGTACGGCCTGGTCACGAGCCGTGCGCTCCTCGCCCTGTCACCCGGCAACGAGGTCATGCGCGGCCTCTCGTCCGCGATCCAGGAGGGCGCGTCGGCATACCTGCGCCGCCAGTACACGACGATCGCGATCGTCGGCGCCGTGCTCTTCGTCGCGCTGATCCCGCTGCAGAACATCGAGGTCGCGATCGGCTTCCTGATCGGGGGCCTCGCCTCCGCGGCCGCCGGCTTCATCGGCATGAACGTCTCCGTGCGCGCCAATGCGCGCGTCGCCGAGGCTGCCCGCGGAGGCATCGGCCCGGCGCTCGACGTGGCATTCCGCGGCGGCGCCGTGACGGGCATGCTCGTCGTCGGCCTCGCGCTGCTCGGCGTCGCCGGCTATTACGGCGTGCTGACGTACTTCTTCGACATTGACCAGAAGGACGCGGTCGATGCGCTGATCGGGCTCGGCTTCGGCGGCTCGCTGATCTCGGTGTTCGCGCGGCTCGGCGGCGGCATCTTCACGAAGGGAGCCGACGTCGGCGCCGACATCGTGGGCAAGATCGAGGCCGGGATCCCCGAGGATGACCCGCGCAACCCGGCCGTGATCGCCGACAACGTCGGCGACAACGTCGGCGACTGCGCGGGCATGGCGGCCGACCTCTTCGAGACCTACGCCGTGACCGCGGTCGCGGTGATGCTGCTGGGCGTGCTGACCTTCGGCGGCGACGCCCAGAGCGCCGTGATCCTGTACCCACTCGTACTAGGCGGCGTCTCGATCATCGCCTCAATCGCCGGCACGTTCGCCGTCAAGTCGGCCGCCGGCAACGTCGAGCGGGCGCTCTACCAGGGGCTGATCCTCTCCGGCGCGCTGGCCGCGCTGCTGATCCTGCCCGTGACCGCGTGGATGATGGACGGCCTGGCGTTCTCGGGCGTCTCCGAGGGCGACGCCCCGGGTTGGGTCGACATCTATCTCTGCGCCCTGATCGGGCTCGCCGTGACCGCGTGCCTGTTCGTGATCACGGACTACTACACCTCGACGCGCTTCTCACCGGTCAAGTCGACCGCGCATGCGTCGATCACCGGTCACGCGACGAACATCATCCAGGGGCTCGCGAAGGGCATGCAGGCGACGGCGCT
>DASQMT010000320.1:0-2603 GCA_035645355.1 Solirubrobacteraceae bacterium
GCACGAGATCGTCGAGTGTAGCCGCGTCGAGCCGCGGGGCGGGCAGTGCGACTACCAGGAAGGCGTCGAGCTGCCCCGCGCCGACGCCGATCGCCTGAGCGTCCGCGGGCACGCCGGGCTCGGTCAGGTCGACCAGCGCGCCGACGGCCGCCGCGACGAGCAGCCACTCGCGCTCGGCCGCCTGCTCGGGGTCCGCGCGCAGTGCGGCGGCGGCGGGCGTGGCCGCCAGCAGCCAGCCGTCGTGGTGCCCGACCGCAACCTCGACGGGCTTGTCGTAGCCCGACCGCTTGCGGCCCAGCTCGGCACGCCCGTGGCGCAGCGCAGCTAGCAGCAGCGCGCGCAGCCGGGCGGTCGCGGCGCCGGGTGCGGCGGTGCCGCCGGCGTCCGCGATCGCCGCGGCCAGCTCGGTCATCCCGCAGCGGCGTCGATCGCCGCCTGGAACGCGGCCCGAGCCCGCTCGCCGTGAACCGCGAACACGATCCGCTCGAGCTGCGATCCGCCCGCCAGATGGCCTTGCACCTCCTCGACCTCGATCCGCGCCGCCTCGTCGACCGGGAAGCCGCCGACCCCGGTGCCGAACGCGACGAGCGCGAGGCTGCGTGCGCCGAGCTCCTCCGCGCGGCGCAGCGTCGACGCCGTCGAGCGGCGGATGATCTCGGCCGAGGTCGGGCCGCCCAGCTCCATCGTGGCGGCATGGATGACCCAGCGGCACGGCAGCGCGCCGCCCGCGGTCGCGACCGCCTCGCCGAGGCCGATCGGCGCCGCGGCGCGCGACTCCTCGTCGACGACCGGCCCGCCGGCGCGCGCGATCGCCGCCGCGACACCGCCGCCGTGCAAGAGCTCCGTGTTGGCAGCGTTGGCGATCGCGTCGACCGTCAGCGTCGTGATGTCGGCGTCGAGCGCCTCGATCGTGGCCATCGCTCTACGGTACCCGCATGACCGTGCGCAAGCGGGTCCGCGCCCACGGCCGGGTGCAGGGGGTCTTCTTCCGCGATTCGCTGCGGCGCGCCGCCGAGCTCGAGGGCGCCTCCGGCTGGGCGGTTAACCGCGACGACGGCACCGTGGAGGCGGTGCTCGAGGGTGATGCCGAGGCGCTCGAGCGGCTCGTCGCGCTCTGCCGGCGGGGGCCCGGCCGGGCCGAGGTCGAGCGGCTCGACGTGGCCGACGAGAAGCCGCAGGGGCTGCGCGGGTTCGACGTCGGCTGAACGTGATCCTGCGTTCCGTCAGGTCGCATCCGTACCGTGCGACACAACTGCCATGGAAGCCGCAACGCCACTCCGCCCCCCGCGCGTCGCGATCATCGGCGACGTCGTCGTCGCCGACGGCCTCGCCGTGCGCGACCGCTGCGCGGTCGATCTCGTGCGCGACCGGGCCCAGGGCGGCGCCGACCCCGCCGACGTGCTGGTCGACGCGATCGAGATCGGCGCGCGCGTGCTGTCGCGCGAGCAGGCCGAGGTCAACGCCGACTTCGTGCGCACGGAGTTCGAGAAGGTCTCGCGCGAGGTCGAGGGCGCCTTCACCGAGAAGGCCCGCGTCGTCGCCGAGTTCCTCGGCAAGCGCGTCGACGACGTCTTCGCGCCCGAGAACGGGCAGCTCGCGAAGGAGCTCGAGCGGCTGTTCGGCGCCGAGTCCGCTGTCGCGGTCCAGCACCAGCTGCGAGCGGTCATGACGGAGCAGTCGGCACGCATGCGCGAGGACCTGCTCAAGCAGTTCTCGTCCGCCGACGCGCACAACCCGCTGGCCGACTTCAAGGCGGGCACGATGGCGGTCATCAAGCGTGCGGCCGAGCAGCAGGACCACAACCTCAACGCGCTCAACGAGCAGATCGCCGCGCTCAAGGGCGAGGTCGTCAAGCTCCAGTCAGAGCGCGAGAAGCAGCTCGAGGTCGCGGCCGAGCACGCCCGCTCGACCGCCAAGGGGCGGCCCTACGAGGAGGCCGTGTACGAGGCGATCGACGCGATCGCCCGCGCCCGCGGCGACGACGCCGACGCCGTCGGCGACGTGCCCGGCGGCGGCGGGCGCAAGGGCGACGTGCTGGTCGCAGTCGACGGCTGCTCCGGCCCGGCGCGGGCGCGGATCGTGTTCGAGGCCAAGAACGCCTACGTCCCGAAGAACAAGGCGGTGGCCGAGCTCGACGCCGCGATGGAGCAGCGTGACGCGGACTACGGCGTCTGGGTCGTCCCCTCCGCCGAGCTGCTGCCGGGCCATGGCGCGCAGCTGCGCGAGGTCAACGGCGACAAGCTGTTCGTCGTCCACGATCCCGAGGACGGCTCGCGGCTGGGGCTCGAGGTCGCCTACGCGCTCGCCCGTGCGCGCACGCTGATGGCCAAGTCGGAGGGCGACGAGCTCGATGCCGGCGCGCTGCGCACGGAGGTCGAGCGCGCACTCGCGGCGATGGATGACGTGCGCCGCATCAAGACGCAGCTGACCGCCGCCACGGGTGGGATCGACGCCGCACGGCGGATCCTCGACGAGATGGCCGAGCGGGTGCGCGGCCACCTCGAGCAGGTCGACGCGCTCGTCGTCGCCGGCACCGGCGACGAAACGCCGCCGCAGCGCACGCTCGTCTGACCCCCTCTACCGCGTCCGCTCAGGGCTGTGCA
>DASQMT010000321.1:0-15122 GCA_035645355.1 Solirubrobacteraceae bacterium
GCGGCTTCAAGCCGCTGAACTGGATGACGCCGCCGACCGTGATCGAGGAGCAGCCGGGGCGGATCGTCGTGCGCAAGCGCAAGGGCGAGGATCGGCTCGAGATCGCGCTCGCGGAGGTTCTCTCCGACGTCGCCCACGCGATGGACTTCGACGCGGCGCGGCTGGAGAAGGACGGCGTCGAGGCGCACCTGCAGGTCGCGCTCGCGGCGGCGCCCGAGTGCTGTGGCGAGGGCTTCAGGCTGGTGCGGCGCGAGTGGCCGACCGACATCGGCCCGGTCGACCTGATGTGCCGCGACGCCGACGACGGCTGGATCGCCGTCGAGATCAAGCGCGTCGGCACGATCGACGCCGTCGAGCAGCTCGCGCGCTACCTGGAGCGGATCCGCCTGGATCCGGCGCTGCTCGACTGCCGCGGAGTCCTCGCGGCTCAGGTGGTCAAGCCGCAGGCGAGGGTGCTCGCCGAGGCGCGCGGACTCGACTGGGTCGAGGTCGACCTCGCCGAGCTGCGGGGCGAGCGCGAGCCGGCGCTGACGCTCTTCGGCTAGCCGAGCTCTCCACAGAGCGTGACGAGCAGCCTCCGGCTGCCGCCGTCATCGCGGTGCTCGCATAGGTAGACCCCCTGCCAGGTTCCGAGCCCGAAGTCGCCGTCGCGCACCGGCAACGTCAGCGACGGGCCCAGCAGCGATGCCTTGATGTGGGCCGGCATGTCGTCGGGACCCTCCGCCGTGTGGGTCCAGTACGCGGCGTCCTCGGGCACAGCGCGATCGAACCAGCTCTCGAAGTCGCGCCGCACGTCTGGCGAGGCGTTCTCGTTCAGCGTCAGCGATGCGGACGTGTGCATCAGGTGCAGGTGCGCGAGGCCGACGCGCATCGCGCCCAGCTCGGGCAGCGCCGCTGCCACCTCGCGCGTGATCAGGTGGAAGCCGCGTGGCTGCGCACGCAGTCGGATCTGGCGCTGCTCCCACATGGTCGGGACAAGCTACCCGTCAGTCGGGCAGCCGCGCAGCGTGCATGTCGACCCGCTCGCCGCGGAACGGGATCCCTTCGGCCTCTAGCAGCCGGCGCTGGCGCGCGCCCTTCGCGAGCGACCCGTCGGCGCGCACGATCCGGTGCCACGGCACGCTGGGATCCGCGCAGGCGAACAGCACGCTGCCGGCGAACCGCGGCGCTCCCGGAGACACGTCGCCGTAGGTGCGCACGAAGCCGGGCGGAGTGTCGCGCACGCGCTCGAGCACGCGCTCGGTGCGGTCCATCACGGCAGTATCGTTGCCTCCCGATGAGCCGCCCGCATGGCACCTACTCGATTGTCGCGCTCGATCCCGCCACCGGGGAGCTGGGAGCGGCGGTGCAGTCGCATTGGTTCTCGGTCGGTTCGCTGTGCACCTGGGCGCGGCCGGGCGTCGGAGCCGTCGCGACGCAGTCGGTCGCCGAGCCGGCCCACGGGCCGCACGCGCTCGACCGGCTCGCGGCCGGCCGCGATGCCGCTGGGGCGCTCGCGGACGTGCTCGCACCGGACGCGCTCGCAGCGGTGCGCCAGGTCGGCGTCGTCGACGCGCACGGGCAGGTGGCGGTCCACACCGGCGCCGACTGCATCCCCGAGGCCGGTCACGCCACCGGCGAGCACTGGACCTGCCAGGCCAACATGATGGCCCGCACGACGGTCCCCGACGCGATGTCGGCCGCGTTTGCGGCCGCCGGCGGCGATCTCGCGGAGCGCCTGATGACCGCGCTCGAGAGCGCGGAGGCCGAAGGCGGCGACGTCCGCGGCCGGCAGTCCGCCGCGCTGATCGTGGTGCCGGCGAAGGGCGAGCCGTGGCAGACCCGCGTGGACCTGCGCGTCGAGGACCACGCCGACCCGATCGGTGAGCTGCGACGGCTCCTGGGTCTGCAGCGCGCATACGATCTCGCCGGCGAGGCTGACGGGTTGATGGCCGCGGGTGACATGGACGCGGCCGCGGAGATGTACCTGCGCGCGTCCGGTCTCGCGCCCGAGTCCGACGAGCTCCTCTTCTGGGCCGGTCTGGCGATCGCCCAGCACGGCGACGTCGCGGCCGGCGCGGACGCCGTCCGGCGCGCGGCGCAGGCCCATCCCGGCTGGCTGACGCTGCTCGAGCGGCTCTCGCCGGAGTTCGCGCCCGCCGGTGAGGCGGTGAGAAACGAACTGGGATAGCGCGTCGCCGGAAGGCGACGGCGTCGCCTATCGCTCGCCCGGCAGCTTGATCGGGTGCATCGAGACCGGCACGCCGAGGTCGAGTGCGGTGCGGATGATCCGGTTCTGCTCCAGCGTATGCGCGGCCGGGTAGCCCTCGCCGGGCGACGCGCGCTCGGGCCGGCCGACGTAGCCGAACTCGAGCGGAGGGGGCAGGATCTGAAGCAGCCGCGGCGACATGTGGGTGCGCCCGCCCATGTTGCGCGGCTCCTCCTGCACCCAGGCGACCTCGCGGAGGTTCGGGTAGCGAGCGACCTCGTCGAGGATCTGCTGTTGCGGGAACGGATACAGCAGCTCGACGCGCGTGATCGCCACGCTCTCGTTGTTCTCGCGCGTGGCGTGCCCCTTGAGGTCGTAATAGATCTTGCCCGAGCAGAGCACGAGCCGCGTGACCTTCGCCTCGTCGATGCGCGGCTCGCTCAGCACGGGGAAGAAGCGCGAGTCGGCCAGGTGCTCGATGCGCGAGGTCGACTGCGGCAGCCGCAGCAGCGACTTCGGGGTCATGATCACCAGCGGACGCTGCTTGGCCACCCGCGCCTGGCGTCGCAGGAGGTGGAAGTACTGCGCCGGGGTGGTCAGGTTCGCAACGCGGATATTGCCCTCGGCCGCGAGCTGGAGGAAGCGCTCCATGCGGCCCGAGGAGTGCTCGGGGCCGGAGCCCTCGTAGCCATGCGGCAGCAGCAGCGTCAGGCGCGACGACTGGCCCCACTTCGACAGCGCCGAGACGATGAACTGGTCGATGATCACCTGGGCGGCGTTGACGAAATCGCCGAACTGCGCCTCCCAGAGCACGAGCGTCTCGGGCGCCTCCATCGAGTAGCCGTACTCGAAGCCGAGGCAGGCGACCTCGGAGAGCGGCGAGTTGTGCAGCTCCATCGGGGCCAACGCGCCCGGCAGGCTCTGGATCGGCGAGATCCGCTGACCGGTCTTGGGGTCGTGCAGCACGAGGTGGCGCTGGGAGAAAGTCCCGCGCTCGGTGTCCTGCCCCGTCAACCGGATCGGCGTCCCCTCGCTCAGCAGCGAGGCGAACGCGAGCGCCTCTGCCTGCGACCAGTCGATGCCGCCGTCGGCGCCGACCGTCTCGCGCCGGTGCTCGAGCTGCTTGGCCAGCTTGGGATGCACGGTGAAGCCGTCGGGCATCCGCAGCAGGTCCTCGTTGAGGCCGACCAGCTTGTCGGCCGACACCGCCGTCGCGACCTCGGGAGAGGGCGAGCGGTCGAGCTCGTAGCCGCCGGTCGCCTGCTCCTCGCCGGAGGCGCTCAGGTCGGCCTTGAGCTCGCGGTGGCGCTGAGCGAGGTTCTCCCAGATCTCGTTGGCGACCGCGTCGGCCTCCTCCTGCGTCACGACGCCCTGCTCGATCAGCTGCGCGGCGTAGAGCTCGCGCACCGGCGTCTTGTTCTTGATCTTCGCGGCCATCTCGGGCTGCGTGTAGGCGGGCTCGTCGGCCTCGTTGTGGCCGAAGCGGCGGTAGCCGATCAGGTCGATCAGCACGTCGTGGCCGAACTCCTGGCGGAAGGCGAACGCGAGCCGCACGGCGGCGATGCAGGCCGCGACGTCGTCGGCGTTGACGTGGATGATCGGCACGTCGAAGCCCTTCGCGAGGTCCGAGGCCCAGCGCGTGGAGCGCGAGTCGTCCGGGTCGGTCGTGAAGCCGACCTGGTTGTTCTGGATCAGGTGCAGGGCGCCGCCGACGGTGTAGCCGTCGAGCGCCTGGAGGTTGAACGTCTCCGCGACCACGCCCTGGCCCGGGAACGCGGCGTCGCCGTGCAGGATCACCGGGATCGCGGCGTTGTTGTCGAGCCGCGCATGCGGGCCCTGGCGGGAGGTCTGAAGTGCGCGCGTGGCGCCCTCGACCACGGGCCCGACGTACTCCAGGTGGCTCGGGTTGGACTCCAGCCGCACGATGATCGAGGCGTCGTCCGGCAGCGGGTAGGTGCCCTGGGCGCCGTGGTGGTACTTGACGTCGCCCGTGCCGCCCTGCGGGATCGTCGTAACTGCCTCGATCGACGAGGCGCCCTCGAACTCGCGGAAGATCGTCTCGTAGGCGCGCCCGAGGCAGTGCGCGAGCACGTTGAGCCGGCCGCGATGCGCCATCCCGATGACGACCTCGCGCGCGCCCTGGGAAGCGGACAGCTGGATCATCTCGTCGAGCATCGGGATCGTCATGTCCAGGCCCTCGATCGAGAACTGCTTCTGGCCGAGGTAGGCCTTATGCATGAAGCGTTCGAGCGAGTCGACCTGCGTCAGCCGGCGCAGCAGCAGCCGCTGCTCCTCGTGGGTCAGCGGCGAGCGACAGGCGCCGGATTCGATCTTCTCCCGCAGCCATGTGCGCTGGCGGTGTGAGGCGATGTGCTCGATCTCGTAGGCGATCGTGCCGCAGTACGTCTCGCGCAGGTGCGGGAGCGCATCGGCCAGCGTCGCGCCGGGCACGTGCGTGCGCAGGATCTTCGCCGGGATGCGGGCCATCAGCTCCGGCGTCAGCCCGACGGTCTCCGGATCGAGCGCCGGGTCGCCCTCGGGCTCCGAGCCGAGCGGGTCGAGTCGCGCCGCGAGATGGCCGTGCATGCGATGGGCCTTGAGCACCGAGGTCGCCGCCTGGACGGCCTGCAGCAGCACCTCGTCGGGAGCGACCGGGAGCCCGCCGGCGGCGGTCGGCTGCTCGACGGCGGCGGCGCGCTGGGCGGCGGCCGCAGCGGCAGGCGCCGGCGGCGGCGGGACGGCGCCGACCGGGGCGTCGACGTCAGCGAAGATGCGCTCGTAGAAGTCGTGGTCGCCCTGCAGGTAGGCCTCGACCTCCGCCAGGAACTGGCCCGACTCCGCGCCCTGGATGATGCGATGGTCGTAGGTCGACGTCATCGTCATCACCTTCTCGGCGCCGATCATCGCGCCGACCGCGGCGAGCCCCGGCGGGTAGCCGATCGCGCCCGTGGCGACGAGCGTGCCCTGACCCTTCATCAGTCGGGGCACCGACGCGATCGTGCCGATGCCGCCGGGGTTCGTGAGCGAGAGGTTCGCGCCCTGGAGGTCATCGGCGCCCAGCTTGTTCTCGCGCGCCTTCGCGATCAGCTCGCCGAACGCGTCCAGGAACTCCCGGAACGTCAGGCGCCCGGCGTCGCGGATCACCGGAACCATCAGCGTGCGCCCCGCATCCTTGCGTTCCACGTCGACGGCGATGCCGAGGTTGCAGGCGCCGTCGTCGATCACGTGCGGCTTGCCGTCGATCTCCTCGAAGTGGTGGGCCATGACCGGCATCTGCTCGCTCGCCGCGCGCGCGATCGCGTAGGCGATCAGGTGCGTGAAGGAGACGCGCTGGCCCGCGTCCTTGAGCTGCTTGCGACGCGCGTCGAGCGTGGTCACCGCGATCGTCCGGAACGAGGTCGCCGTCGGCACCTGGCGCGACTCGTCCATGTAGCGCGCGAGCATTGCCGACGCGCCCTTGATGCGGGTCGCTCCGGGCGGCGCAGCCGTCGCCCCGTTGGCGGCCGCCAGCACGTCGTCCTTGCCGATGCGGCCGTCCGGGCCGCTGCCGTGCACCTGCTCGAGCTCGACTCCGTGGGCAGCCGCGACGCGCCTTGCGACCGGCGTCGCGCGCGCGCCGTCGCTCGTCTCCGATGCCGCGGCCGGCTCGGCCGGCTCGGCCGGCTCGGCGGGCTCGGGCTGCGCGGGCGCCGGCTCGGCCGGCTCGCTGCGCGCCCCGTCGGCGACTGCCCGCAGGCGTCCGATCACCTGGCCGACCGAGACGGTCTCGCCGGGCTGCGCGAGGATCTCGGTCACGGTGCCGGAGGCGGGCGCCGGCACCTCCGCGTCGACCTTGTCCGTGGAGATCTCGACGATCGTCTCGTCGGCCGCGATCGACTCGCCGACGGCCTTGGCCCACTCCAGCACGACGCCCTCCGAGACCGACTCGCCCATCGCCGGCATGACGACGTCGACCTCCTGCGCCGCGTCCTGGCCGGGCGCGGCCGCGGCGGCCGGCGCGGAGCCGTTGGAGGGCGCGATCTCGGCCAGCACCGCGCCGACGTGGATCGTGTCGCCCTCGGCGACGTGGACCTTGACCACGGTTCCGTCGACGGGCGCAGGCACTTCGGCGTCGACCTTGTCGGTCGAGATCTCGACCAGCGTCTCGTCGGCTGAGACGGAGTCGCCCTCCGCCTTGCGCCACTCCAGCACGGTGCCCTCGCTGACAGAGTCACCCATCGCCGGCATGACGACTTCAACCGTCGTCGTGTCAATAGCCATTGGAACCGCCCCAGACCTTACCGCGTCAGAGGGTCGCGGCGGCGCTCGTGCACGACGAATCCCGCGCTGCCGGCGAAGGGACCCACGCCGCCGACGACTGCCACCATGACCCCGAGCCAGAGCGGGATCACGCGGCGGCGGACCGCGTCGACGGCAAGCAGTGACATCACGATCCAGCCGACGCCGTGCGCCCACCCGAAGACCCTCTCGGGCCCGTCGAGCCCGGGCACGAGCCAGACCGCCAGCAGCGTCAGGTAGATCGCCGAGTGGGCGAAGGAGAGCAGCTTCAGCTGGTCGAAGCTCACGCGCTCTCCTCCAGCAGGCCCGCCAGCCGGCGCAGATCGGGGTGCGCCTCGCCCG
Organism: Solirubrobacteraceae bacterium; assembly: GCA_035645355.1. Lineage (GTDB taxonomy): Bacteria > Actinomycetota > Thermoleophilia > Solirubrobacterales > Solirubrobacteraceae > DASQMT01. The sequence continues at coordinate 6,809 of DASQMT010000321.1, forward strand.
GCCAGGCTGACGGATCGGCCGGCCACCAGGCGTGCGCGTCGTGCTCATGGTCGCGGATGACCTCGGCGCCGTCGGGCAGCCAGGCCTGCCCGACGAGCATCACCAGCCGGTTGGGCAGGCAGACCAGCGCCTCGATCGCGAGCTCGTCGGGCGCCACCGACCACTCTTCCTCGAGCTCGCGCCCGAGTGCGGTCACGGGATCCTCGCCGACCTCGACCGCGCCGCCCGCACCGAGCGCCCAGCGCCCGGCCCAGCTCGCCACCCACCCGGCGCGGCGACCCGCGAGCCAGCGTCCGTCGCTGGACCGCACCGCGCAGAGCACCGAGAGCGCTCCGAGCGCGTCCTCGCCGAGCAGCCGCAGCGACCAGCGCATCGGCTGCAGCTCGACCGTCAGTCCGCGCGCGCCGGACTCGAACCCGGCCAGGCGCGCGGCCATGCCGTCATGCGAGGGCGAGCCGCGCCCGTGCAGCTCGGCGATCGCGGCATCAGCGCGCGCTGCGAGCTCGGATCCCGGGTCGAAGCACTCCTCCCGCCAGCGCGTCGCGACCTGGTCGGCCTGCCAGGGTCCGCGCGCGAGGATGCCGGGCTGAAGAGATGCCACTTCCCTGTGCGGAGGTTAGCCTCTGCGGAATGAGCATCGACGCGTCAGCCAAGAACATGCAGGCCGTCTGCAACGCCAAGGAGCAGCACGACAAGACATGCCCCTGGGGCGGCACCGGCACCGAGGTGCACCTGAACTGGTTCGACCTCGAGCGCATCGGCTGGGATGAGGGCGACCTGATCTGCGGCCTGATCGTCGTCGGCGACGAGACCGTCGCGACCGGCATGATGCGTGTCACGTGCGACGCCGAGAGCGACGGCGGCGGCCGCTCCGAGGAGGAGGAGGTCGAGACCGTCGAAGCGGTCGCGGCCGAGCGCGAGCTGCAGCCCGTGGGTCCGTCGCAGAGCTGACGTGGGCCGGGGCGGTCGCGTGCGCGGCCGCCCTCAGTCCTCCTCGAGAACCAGCAGCTGCTTGCCGAACGCGCGCTCGAAGAGGTCCGCCTGGCGCTGCGCGGCCCAGCGGCTGATCGTGGCGTCGCCGCTGCTCTCGAGCCGCAGCTCGACGCGCCCGTCGTTCACGACGACCTGCGCGCTGGTGATGCTCTGATCGCGCGAGCGCTCGAGCTGCTCGGCGATCCGCAGCGCGGCGGAGCAGCGCAGCAGCAGCGCGTCGTCGCCGCGGCGGGCGAGCGGCGCGAACTCGCCCAGGGCAGGCTGACCCTTGCGGTGGTAGCGCGCGGACTGGCCGATCAGCGCCGTCTCGCGCGGTGAGTAGCCAGGCAGTCCGGCGTTCAGGATCAGGTAGCGCGAGTGCTTGTGGTGGTCGTCGTAGTCGACCGCCGTGCCGACGTCGTGCAGCATCGCGGCGGCCCACAGCAGCTCGCGCTCCTGGTCGTCGCCCGGGTGCACCCCCGCCGCCGCGAGCGCCTCCCAGACGTCGAGCGCGAGGCGCGCGACATGCGTCGTGTGCGCCGTGTCGGCCTGGTACTGGGCGGCGAGGTTGTGCACCGAGGCGGTGCGCACGTCCGCCAGCAGCGGCGGCTCGTCGCCGCCCAGCAGCTCCTCGTAGAACGCGCCCTCGCGCATGCCCGCCTCGGTCACCTCGAGCGCGTCGAAGCGGCCCGCCTCCATCACGCTCTGGATGACGACCGCGCCGGCGAGGATCAGGTCGCCGCGTTCGGGCTTGATGCCCGGCACACGACCGCGCTCCGCGGGGGACAGCCCCGCGAGCCGCTCGACCAGCGCGTCGAGGTCCGCTCGCTCGATGCACAAGCCCTGGACCCCGTAGGAGGGCAGCCCGCGCTCGAGCATCACCGCGCCGGCGAGGTTGCGCACTGTGCCGCCGATTCCCGCCAGCCGCCCACCGGCGCTCGCGAGCCACTCGGCCTGCGCGAGCTCGTCGCTCACGTGTTGGCGCAGGGCCTTGAGGTGCTTGGGCTTGACGCGCTCCGCGGCGAGGAAGCGCTCCGTCGTGACGACGGCGCCGAGCCGCCAGGAGCGCGCGTCCTGCGCCAAGCGGCCGCCGACGTGGGTGAGCTGCATCGAGCCGCCGCCGATGTCGAGCGCGACGCCGTCCGTCAGTGTGGTCGAGTTGACGGCGGCGAGATAGCCGTAGCGCGCCTCCTCCTCCCGCGAGAGCACCTGGATGTCGAGCCCGGCCCGCGCGCTCGCCGCGCGCACGAAATCCTCGCGGTTCGAGGCCTCTCGGATCGCGGACGTCGCGAGCGGCCGCACGCGCCCGATGCCGGTGGCGCGGCAGAAGTGCGCAAACAGCTCGATCGTCTCCAGCGCGCGCTCCATCGGCTCGGGCTGCAGCGGCCCGCCGGTCTCCTGACGCTCGCCCACCCGCACCGGCTCGTAGATCTCGTCCGTGCGCTTCCACCAGTCGTCCGTGTACGTGAACACGACCAGCCGGAAGGAGTTCGACCCGAGGTCGATGACGGCGACGCGCTGCTCCACGTGCTTAACGGTACGTGCTGAGGGGGCGAAGATCAGGCCGCTGACCACTTATATGCGACCTGCGCACACAATCGAGCATCGACGCGACGATCGCGGCGATCGCGGCGATCGGTACGGGGTGGTCGCCCGTGCGCAGTTGCTGGCGGCGGGATGGAGCGCCGACGCGATCGGGCGCCGGTTGCGGTCGCGACGGCTGCGGGCACTCCACCGCGGCGTGTACGCGGTCGGTCATCTCGCGCTCCGGCGGGAGGCGCACTGGCTGGCGGCGACGCTCGCCTGCGGGCAGGGCGCCGTGCTGAGTGGAGCGGCGGTCGATCAGGCCGAGGTGCTGCGCCTGTTCGACCTGGGCGCGGTCCACGCAACCATCACCGCGCACCGGGGCCGTCCGGGCGCTCCTCGCCTCGCAGCGGTGCTGGAGCAGCACGACGCCGGAAGCACCGTCACCCGCAGTGAGCTCGAGGAGCGCTTTCTGCGCTTCTGCGACGAGCGCGGCATCCCGCGGCCGCGGGTGAACGAGATGATCGCCGGCCTCGAGGTCGACTTCTCCTGGCCGCGCCTGCGGCTGGCAGTCGAGCTCGACGGCTGGGCGTTCCACCGCACGCGTGCAGCCTTCGAACGCGACCGCCGGCGCGACACGGTGCTCGCCGCCGCCGGCGTCCGCGTGCTGCGATTCACGCACCACCAGCTGACCACCACGCCGGCCGAGGTGGCCGGCGCCCTTCAGGCGCCGCGCTCGATCAGCTCGATCCGGTAGCCGTCCGGGTCCCGCACGAAGCAGATGCGCGAGCCGCCCGCGCGCACCTGATAGGGCGGCTTCTCGGGCTCGATGCCCTTCTCCGCCAGCGCCGCGAGCGTGCCGTCGAGGTCTGAGACCGTCACCGCGACATGGTTGTAGCCCGTGCCCAGCTCGTAGCGGTCGACGCCGTGGTTGTAGGTCAGCTCGAGCCGGTCGCCGTCGCCCGGCAGGCCCATGAAGACGTTGATCGCCTCGTCGCGGATCGGCATCCGCCGGCGCTCCTCGAATCCGAGCGCCTCGTAGAACGCGACGGAGCGGTCGATGTCGCCGATCCGGTAGCAGGTGTGGATGAGCTCCATATCTCCCTATCCGAAGTTGCGCGCCAGGCGCGTTGCCGGCTTCAGGCACCACGCCTCGAGCGATGGCCAGGGCCCGTAGCCCTCGGCCGGACCGATGTGACCCGCGCCGGGGATGATGTCCACGTCGGCCTCGAGCGCGGCAGCGTACTGGCGGTCGCCGCCGCCCGGGTTGTAGGGATCGGCGTCGCTGCAGGCCAGCCGGATGGGCGTCCGGGCGCTTGCCCGGACCGCATCCCCCTCGACGCCGTCGATGCGGAAGCTGGCCGCCGCGTCGGGTATCCGCGCGGAGTCCGGCGGCGAGACCAGCAGCAGCCGGTCGACCGGCTCGAAACCGGCCGGCAGCTCGGTCGCGAAGCGCAGCCACAGCAGACAGCCGATCGAGTTGCACACGACGATGCGCTCATCCCCGCCGAGCTGCCGCAACGACCAGTCGAGCGCCTCGTGCCACTCCTCGTATCGCGGTTGATCCTCGAACGGCAGGCCGGGATAGAGCACGCGCTCGCCGCGCCTGCGCAGGCGGTTGGTGAGCCAGTACTGCCAGTGCCCCACGGGCCGGTGATGCGAGAAGCCGTGGATCAGCAGGAAAGCGCGCCGTGACACGGCGCGCACCTTACTGCGGATCCCGCAGCCCGCGGCTGACGCGCGCCGCTAGGGTGCGCTCGATGATCATCGAGCGCTCGATGCACCCGGATTGGCTGTCCAACTGCTATCTCGTCGCCGCCGAACCCGGTGGCGAGGGGTTCTTCGTCGACGCGGGCGGCCCGGTAGGGCCGCTGCTGACGGCGGCCGAGGAGCACCGCATCACCCCGACCCATGTGCTGTTGACCCACCACCATCACGACCACTGGGCCGAGCTGGGGGCGGTCACGCGCCGCTTCCCTGACGTCCACGTGCTCGCGCACCCGGTGGAGCGCACCCTGATCGACGGCTCGACCGGTGACCTCGAGCCCTGGCAGGAGATCCGGATCGGTGGCCTCACGGTGCAGGCGCTCCACACGCCGGGTCATAGCGCCGGGATGCTCGCGTTCGTGGCCGCCGGGACCGATGTCTTCTGTGGCGACACGCTCTTCAAGAACTCCGTCGGAGGCGTGCGCGCGCCGGGGCACACGACCTACGCGGACCTCAAGCGCTCGATCATGGACGTCCTGCTCGCGCTCCCGCCCGAGACGACGATCCATCCCGGCCACACCGAGCCGACGACCGTCGCGGAGGAGCGCGAGGGCAACGCGTTCGTGCGCGTATGGCGCGGGCTCGACGACGAGGGGAGCGAGCCGTGCACGGCGATGGGCGAGCCGGCGACGCTCGTGCTGCTGGGCGAAGACTACGACGGCGGCCACAAGGCCTGGGTGCGCTGGCCCGACGGCGCCGACGACATCGTGCCCGGCTCCCAGGTCCAGCGCCGCTGAGCCGGCGCCGGCCTCCAGGGGCGTGAGCCACGAACAGCGCACGCAGAGCGGGCTGTCGCCCAAGACGCTCCTGATCGCGGCTGCCTCGAGCGCGGCCGCGGCGGCCGTCATCCCGATGATCTGGCGTCCCGGCACGATCTTCGCGGCCGCCGCGACGCCGATCATCGTGGCGCTTGTCAGCGAGCTGCTGCGCAAGCCGGTGGAGACGGTCAGCACGGCGCGCGTGCGGCGCGTGACACACGGCAGCGTGGCGGCCGGCCGGCGTCAGGACGAGGCATTCGACCCGCTGGCGCCTCCGCCCACGGAGGAGCTCGAGGCGCTGCCGGAGACGGTCGCGCCGCCGCGCGTCGTGCGCCGCCGCAACGGGCTCACCGGGCGTCAGTGGAAGCTCGTGCTCGCCACCGGGCTGATCGCGTTCGCGGCAGTCGCCGTGCTGTTCACCGCCTCCGAGCTGCTCGCCGGCGACGCCGTCTCGGGCGGCGGCAAGCGCACCACCTTCTTCGGCGGCTCGAGCGGCGGCAAGGGCGAGTCGTCGTCGTCTGAGTCCGAGCGAGAGGAGGACGAGGAGCGCTCCGCCGACAAGACCGCGACGCCGGAGCCGACCGAGACGCCGACGCCGACGCCCACGCCGACCGCGACCCCCACGCCGCTGCCGGGCACCACCCCGCCGCCCGCCTCGAGCCCGCCGACGGCGCAGCCGACGCCCGCGCCCTGACACCATCCGCAGGGTGGCGAAGGACCGCATCCCCACCTCGCGGGTAGCCCGCACCGCCCGAGTGGCACGGCTCGCGGCCGGCCAGGGGACGCGCCGGCTCGGCACGCAGGCGGCCAACCTGGGGCGCGACGAGAACGCCAAGCGGGCGGCGCTCGAGCGCCGCCACCTCGAGGCGGCCGAGCAGATCGTCGCCGCGCTCGGGACGATGAAGGGCGCCGCGATGAAACTCGGCCAGGTGCTCTCGTTCCTCGACGTAGGGCTCGTGCCGGAGGAGCACCGCGACGAGTTCCAGCGCAAGCTCGGCGAGCTGCGTGACGCGGCGCCGAACGTGCGCTTCGCCGACATGCGCAAGGTGATCGAGTCCGATCTCGAGGCGCCGCTCGGAGAGCTCTTCGCGAGCTTCGAGGAGCAGCCGGTCGCCGCCGCCTCGATCGGCCAGGTCCACCGGGCGCGGCTGCACGACGGCCGCGAGGTCGCGGTCAAGGTCCAGTACCCCGGCGTCGCGCAGGCGGTGCGGGCGGACATGCAGAACCTGGGCATGATCCTGCGGCTGATGAAGCAGATCGCGCCCGGGCTCGACGCCAAGGCGATCGCGGAGGAGGTGCGTGACCGGATCGGCGACGAGCTCGACTACGAGCTCGAGGCCCAGAACCAGCGCTCGCTGGCGCGCATCTTCCGCGGGCACCCGTTCATCGTCGTGCCGGCGGTGCTGACCGAGCTCTCGCGCCAACGGGTCCTCGTCACGGAGTTCGTCGAAGGCGCCGGCTTCGACGCGATCAAGCAACGCGACCAGGCGACGCGCAACCGTGTCGGGGAGATCGTGTTCCGCTTCTTCTTCGGCTGCATGTACCGCCACCACCAGTTCTCCGGCGACCCGCACCCCGGCAACTTCATGCTGATGGACGACGGCAAGGTCGCGTTCCTGGACTTCGGCCTCTTCAAGGTCATGCCCAAGGAGCTGATCGAGCTCGAGCTCGCGTGCCAGCGCGCCGGCCACGAGGGCGACGCGGAGCGGCTGCACCGGATCTGGTCGGAGACGGGCTTCCTGCAGCGCCCCGACCGCTTCCGCCCGGACAAGCTGCTGGCCCAGTTTCGCGACGCGACCTGGTGGTACGTGCTCGACGGCGAGCTCGAGCTCGAGCCGGAGATCGCCACCCAGGTGCTGATCGACATGTCGGACCCGCGGTCCCAGCATTTCGGCCAGATGCGCCACGAGACGCTGCCGGCCGACCACCTGTTCGGGCGGCGCGTCGAGATGCTGACGCTCGCCGGCCTCGCGCAGCTGCGCTGCCGGCTCAACTTCCACCGGATCGCGCGCGAGTGGATGTACGGCGACCCCCCGCAGACCGAGCTGGGACGCCAGGAGGCCGCCTTCTACGGCGCCTGAAGGGGGACAGTCCCTCTTTATCTAAAGGGGGACTGTCCCCCTTTAGACGGCCTGGATCTGCAGCAGGCTGGTCGTACCCGGCTTGCCCGAGGGAAGGCCGGCCGTGATCCCGACACGCTCGCCCGGCTTGAGCCAGCCCAGCTCGACGACGCGCGCGGCGCTCGCGTGGATCAGGTCCTCCGTCACCTCGAACCGCGGCAGCGACGCGGCCCGCACGCCCCACATCAGCCCGCAGCGCCGGACCGTCTCGCGCCCTGGGGAGAGCGCGTAGATCGGCACCGTCGGGCGGTGCGCGGAGATCAGCCGCGCCGAGCGCCCGGAGAGCGTGGGGCAGACCAGCGCCGCAAGGCCCAGCTCGTGCGCCGCGCGGCAGGCCGTGTAGGCGAGCGTGTAGGCCGGGTCGCGCCGGTCGCGGCGCACGCGGCGCTCGTTCCAGTCCCGGTAGGGAGCGGTCAGCTCCGTGCGCTCGGCGATCGCCGCCATCATCGCGACCGCGCCGACCGGGTACTGGCCGACGGCGCTCTCCTGCGAGAGCATGCAGGCGTCGGTGCCGTCCAGGATCGCGTTCGCGACGTCGGCCACCTCGGCGCGGGTCGGGCGCGACGAGGCAACCATCGAGTCGAGCATCTGCGTCGCGGTGATCACGGGCCGGGCGAGCGCGCCGGCGAGCGAGATGATCTGCTTCTGGACGATCGGCACCTCCTCGATCCGCATCTCGATCCCGAGGTCGCCGCGCGCCACCATCACGCAGTCCGCCGCGCGCACGATCTCCTCCGCGCGCTGCACCGCCTGGGGCTTCTCGATCTTCGCGATCAGCGGCAGCCGCGTGTGCTTGCGGACGGCGTCGATGTCCTCGGCGCGGCGCACGAAGCTGAGCGCGACGAGGTCGACGCCTATCTTCTCGCCGACCTCGAGATGACGGAAGTCCTCGTCGGGCACGGACGGCAGGGCGGCGGTCTCGCCGGGGATGTTGAGCCCCTGGCGCGAGGCGACGCTGCCGCCGATCTCGACGACCGCGTCGATCTCCCCGTCGCCCGGCCGCGTCGTCGTGACGCGCAGGCGAACCGCGCCGTCGGCGAGGTAGATCACCTCGTCGGGCCCGACGGTCTCCGCCAACCCGGCCCAGGTGATGTACATCCGCCGCGCGTCGCCCTCGGCGTCGTGCTCGCCGCAGACGAACGTGACCTGGTCTCCGGGCTTGATCTCCGCGAG
>DASQMT010000322.1:0-6611 GCA_035645355.1 Solirubrobacteraceae bacterium
CGCAGTTGGGAAGCAAGACAGCGAACGAGCCGCCCTCGAGCCGCGCGAGCAGGTCGACCTCGCGCAGATGGCCGAGCCACAGCGCGGCGGCCTCCTTGATCAGGCGGTCGCCCTCGCGCTCCCCGCGCAGCATGTTGAAGGCGCCCAGGTGGTCGAGATCGAGCAGCGCCGTCGCGACGGGGTGCTCGCCGCGGCGGCCACGGGCCAGCTCACGCGGGAGCTCGTCCTCGAACACCCGCCGAGTGGCCACCCCGGTCAGCTCGTCGGTCAGCGCGAGCGTCTCGACGCGCGCGCGCAGGCCCGAGTGCTCGATCGCTACGGCGGCCTGGGCCGCGAGCAGCCGCAGCATGCCCGACACGCCCTCGGGCAGCTCGTCGACCGGCAGCTGCCAGATCACGATCAGCACACCGCAGACCTGCCCGTCGCGCAGCACGGGCTCGAACAGCGCCGAGCGCGCCGAGGTCGCGTCCACGAGCGGCTGCGCGAGGGCGGGATGCGCGCGTGCGTCCGGCACGAAGTAGCTCTCGCGCGCCGTGAACGCGCGCCCCGTCGTGTCCGGCCGCGGCTGGATCGTGACCGGCGCCATGTCGATGCCGCTCATCGCCGTAGAGACGAACTCGCGCCCGGACGGCTCGAGCAGGAAGGCAACCGGCGCGCCCGCCATCTCGCACGCAGCACGGCAGACGGCGCCGCGGCCGTCGTCGCCGCCCGCCAGCACCGACACCACGCGGCCGACGGCGCCCATACCGCGCGCATGGTCGCGCAGCGAGTCGTTGAGGCGCTGCAGGTCACGCTCCGCCGACTCGCGCTCGAGCTCGAACGCGAGCACCCGCGCGAGCATCGAGAAGAGCTGCTCGTCGTCGTCGCGGAAGCGGCCGGCCTGCGCTGACAGCGCCGCGAGCGCGCCGACGCGCGACCCGTCCGAGAGCTCGAGCGGGACGCCGAGGTAGGAGCCGGCGGCCGCGCGGCGCTGCATCCCGACGCCACCGTAGATCGGGTCGCGGGCGAGCTCGTTGCACAGCCGCGGCGCGCGCTCGTCGGCCATCGCGATGTCGTAGGAGTGGCCGAGCGGCGTGGAGAGGTTGCAGCGCAGCCCGAATGCCTCGCCGCCGCGCGTGTCGACTATCCGGTGGACGGAGTGCGTGCGGTCGAGATGGGCGAGGTAAAGGGCGCAGCCCGGCAGCAGCCGCTCGAGCAGGTCGAGCACGGAGCGCGTCGCGTCGGCGAACGAGCGGTATGTCGCCGCCGATGCGGCAGCCGCCGCGTTGATCGCGCCCACGTCCATGCGACCTTTCATCGTCCCCACCGGCGCGGTCCTTGAACCTCGCGCGTGGGATCATCCGTCGAGCATGCGGCTCACGACCTTCCTGGCACCCGGCGCCGATCGCCCGCGCGCCGGCGAGCTGCGCGACGATCGCGTCGTCGCGTTCGAGCGCGGCACGGTGCTCGACAGGCTGGCCGGCGGCGACCGCGAGCCGGCCGGCGGCGAGTCCTTCGCGCTGGCCGACGTGACGCTGCTGGCGCCGGTGCCGCGGCCGCGCGCGATCTTCGGCATCGGGCTCAACTACGCCATGCACGCGCGCGAGACAGGCAAGGCGCTGCCCGAGGAGCCGCTCGTCTTCATGAAGCTGCCCAGCTCGAGCGCGCCACCGGGCGGGCCCGTGCGCTGCCCGGCCGTCGTGAAGCGGCTCGACTACGAAGTGGAGCTCGCGCTCGTGATGGGCGCGAACGGGGAGATCGCCGGGTACGCGGTCGCCGACGACGTCTCGGCGCGCGACCTGCAGCGCCGCGAGCCGCAATGGACGCGCGCGAAGGGGGCGGACACGTTCTGCCCGTGGGGCCCGTGGATCACGACCGCCGACGAGATCCTCGATCCCACGAATCTGCGCCTGACCACGCACGTCAACGGGGAGCTGCGCCAGGACGGCAACACGTCCGACCTGATCTTCGGCCCGCAGGCGCTGGTCGACTTCATCGCCGAGGCGATCACGCTCGAGCCTGGTGACCTGATCCTGACCGGAACCCCGAGCGGCGTCGGCCAGGCGATGGATCCGCCGCAGTTCCTCAGCGCCGGCGACGTGGTCCGCTGCGAAGTCGAGCGGCTCGGGGCGATCGAGCACGCGATCGCCTGAAGCGCCGCTGCGCTCAGTGGTGCTCGAGCACCCGGTCGATGAGGCCGTACTCGACGGCTTCGTCGGCCTTGAAGAAGCGGTCGCGCTCCATGTCGGCGTGCACGCGCTCCTCGGTCTGCCCGGTGTGCTTCGCGTAGATCTCGTCGACCCGCTTGCGCGTCTTGAGCACCTCGCGCGCGTGAATCTCGATGTCGGTCGACTGACCCTCGAACCCTGACGACGGCTGGTGGATCAGCTGGCGCGAGTTCGGCAGCGCCATCCGCTTGCCCGGCGCCCCGCCGGTCAGCAGCAGCGAGCCCATCGACATCGCGATGCCGACGCAGATCGTCGCGACGTCGGGCTTGACGAAGTGCATCGTGTCGTAGACCGCCAGGCCCGCGTAGATCGAGCCCCCGGGCGAGTTGATGTAGATCGAGATGTCCTTGTCGGGGTCCTGGGACTCGAGGTGCAGCAACTGCGCCACGACCAGGTTCGCGACCATGTCATCGATCGGCGAGCCGAGAAAGATGATCCGCTCGTTGAGCAGCCGCGAGTAGATGTCGAACTCGCGCTCGCCGCGCGCGGTGCGCTCGATCACCATCGGTACGAGAGGCATCGACTGATGGATAGCAGGCCGGAAGGCGCGCCGCCCGACCGCGTAGATTCCGCGCATGCGAAGCTCGATCGCGGCGCGCGAGCGGGGTGACAGGTAGGGGATGAGCCGCGAGCGCCCGGCCGCGGTGGGCATGGTGCTCGCCGCGGCAGGCTCGCTGCAGGTCGGCGCGGCGTTCGCGGTCACGCTCTTCGACGAGCTCGGGCCGGGCGGCGCGGCGTTCCTACGGCTGGCGTTCGCAGCGCTCGTGCTGTGGGCGATCTGGCGGCCGTCGGTGGAGGGCGACCTACGGCTCGCGGGGGCGTTCGGCGTCGCGCTCGGGCTGATGAACTGGGCGATCTACGAGGCGATCGCGCGGATCCCGCTCGGCGTCGCGGTCACGATCGAGTTCGCCGGCCCCCTAGTGGTCGCCGTGCTCGGCTCGCGCCGTCCGCTCGACGGCGTCTGGGTCGTGCTCGCGGCCGCCGGGATCCTGCTGCTCGCCGACCCGGGCGGCGGCTCGATCGACGCGCTCGGCGTGCTCTTCGCGCTGCTGGCGGCGGTCTGCTGGATGGCCTACATCCACCTGTCCCAGCGCACGGGGGCGGCGTTCGCCGGCGGCTCGGGGCTGGCGCTCGCGATGGCGGTCGGCGCGCTGGTCGTGCTCCCGGCCGGGCTGATCCAGGGTGAGGGCGGACTGGCGCAGCCGGACTTGCTCGGCGCCGCGCTCGCCGTTGCGCTGGCGTCCTCGGTGCTGCCCTACTCGCTCGAGCTCGAGGCGCTGCGGCGGCTGCCGGCGGCGGTCTTCGGCGTGCTGATGTCGCTCGAGCCGGCGGTCGCCGCGCTGGCCGGGTTCGTCGTGCTCGGGCAGGACCTCGGCGCGCGCGAGCTGGTCGCAATCGCGATGGTGGTCGCGGCGAGCGCTGGGGCGGCGGCGCTCAGCGGACGTTGACGCCGTCGAGCCAGTCGCGCATCGAGACATGGTGCTCCGAGTGCTCGCCCGAGACCAGCTCGTGCCGCAGCTCGCGCACCAGCCCGAAGCGATCCGCGACCACGTTGTGCTGGTGGATCGTCTCGAGGTTCTCCTGCCGCGCCGAGACGAACGCGTCGTCGCGCAGCTCGGGCAGCCCTTCGACGACGCCGCGGATCATCTCGCGCACGCAGTCCTCGACGAAGCGCGGGCGCCGGTGGGCCTTCTCGACCACGGCGCCCTCGTCGGCGCGCTTCATCAGCTCGTAGATCTCCGACGACATCGAGTCCTCGATGATGGCGAGCAGGCGGTGGGCGTCGATGTCGGTGTCGCAGTCCTCGGGACAGCCGATGTGGAGCGTGCCCAGGCCGCGCTGGTTGTGGGTCGCGACCGGGACGGCCTCGAAGATGCGCTCGATCTCGTGCTCGCCGAAGCCCTCGGCGAGCAGCCGCTCGCGCGAGCTTGCGATGACCAGCGTCTGTGCGCACGGGCAGGCGGTCATGCCCTGGGCCGTGACCCCGATCAGCCGCTTCGTGCCGGTCAGGCCGGCGACCGCGGTGCCGTGCAGCGTGTAGATCTCCTGCGTGCGGATTCCGCTGACGGGCGCCGGCTTGTGCTCCGGGTAGCGCGCCTCGAGGTGCACCTCCGCGCGGCGCGCGCCCTGGCGGTCGCGCACCTTCTCGGCGATGTGGCGGGCGAGCGTCTCGGCGCGGAACGCGCTCTCGCCGAGGATCACCTCGCCGATCGCGTCGTTGACGACCTCCTCGAATCGCGACATGTGCGCGCCCTTCTGGCGCGGGCCGAGGTCGACGAAGCAGTCGAGCTTCGCGTAGAACAGCTGCTCGGTCTCGTTGGCCCTGATGCGGATCACCTTCTCGACGTTGGTGACCCCCACGCGCGAGAGCGAGATGTGCAGTGTCGGAACCCGGTTCTGGACGTCGTCGAGCGAAACCGCCATGAGATGAAGATAGTGGGTCCCCGAAAGGTCCCACGAGGGCCCTGAAGTTTACCCATCCGGCCAGTTCGGTGGGTCTGAACCTGTGCTACAAGTCACGAAGTGAGCGGCAGGAAGGGCCGGTCCGGAGGGGTCGGCTGGGTTATTGGCTTCAAGGATCGAGCGTTGTTGAGCACCAAGACAGATGCGCTGCTGACGGAGGAGATCTCGATCACCGAGATCGAGGAGCTCCGACCGCTCATCGCTGAAGGACAGGAGAAGGGCGTCCTCAGCTTCTCCCAGATCGCCTCGTCGCTCGAGGAGGTCGAGATCACCAAGGAGCAGGTCTCCGAGCTGCACGCGTACCTGGAGGACCAGGGCATCGACGTGGTCGGCGACGACGGCCGGCCGGCGATCAGCGAGGCGGGGCGCTTCGAGCGCGCGACCCAGCCGGGCGACAAGACGCGCGACGCGCCGCGCAAGCCGGAGATCGACCTCACCGTCGAGCCCAGCCTCGACTCGCTGCGGCTCTACCTGCGGTCGATCGGCCGCGTGCCGCTGCTCACCGCCGAGCGTGAGGTCGCGCTCGCCAAACGGATCGAGCGCGGCGACCTGTTCGCCAAGCAGGAGATGGTCGAGGCGAACCTGCGCCTGGTCGTCTCGATCGCCAAGGGCTACCTCGGTCGCGGACTGTCTTTCCTGGATCTGATCCAGGAGGGCTCGCTCGGGTTGATCCGCGCCGTCGAGAAGTTCGACTACCGCCGCGGCTACAAGTTCTCCACCTACGCCACGTGGTGGATCCGCCAGGCGGTCACGCGCGCGATCGCCGACAAGGGCCGGACGATCCGCATCCCCGTCCACATGGTCGAGAAGCTCAACAAGGTGTTGCACGTCGAGCGCCAGCTCGTGCAGTCGCTCGGCCGCGAGCCGACCCCCGAGGAGGTCGCGGGGGAGCTCGAGTTCACGGTCGGCGAGGTTCGCGACATCCGGCGCATGGCCCAGCAGCCGGTCTCGCTCGAGAAGCCGATCGGCGAGGAGGAGGAGTCGGAGCTCGGCGACGTCGTCGAGGACGTGACGGCCGTCTCCCCGTTCGACCAGGCGTCGGACAACCTGCGCCGCGAGAACGTCCGCAAGGCGCTCGACGCGCTGCCCCAGCGTGAACGCGAGGTGATCGAGATGCGCTTCGGACTGACCGGCAAGCGCCCGTACACGCTCGAGGAGGTCGGTCGCGCGTTCGGCGTCACGCGCGAGCGCATCCGCCAGATCGAGAACCACACGCTCAAGAAACTCGAGTCGCTGCCCGAGGCGCAGCGGCTCCGTGACGCGGGCTGAGGCTCGTTCGCGCCGCTAGACTCGGCGCCGCCCGGTGGGATTCCCGAGCGGTCAAAGGGGACGGGCTGTAAACCCGTTGGCTCAGCCTTCGCAGGTTCGAATCCTGCTCCCACCATCGCCCAAAGTGGGTTGTTGCGCATGCAACGTAGACCCAGTGTGGACCGAGCCTCCTGATGCGTCGAGCGTCGGTGGCCGTCCACCGTTACGAGCGAAACGCGCGAAAGCTCGGGCGAGGCTACGACAGTGAGCTGCTAGGACCGGCGGCGCGCGATGTCCGCGATGGCGGCTCGCGCCCATCGCACGACTCAGCCGCTCGATCGTCAAAGTAGATCCCGCCGAGCGCTACGTCGGCGAGATACGGGTTCGCACGACTTGAAAAGCCGCGCCGTTCTCATAGGTGCCGACGTCGGGTGGGGGAGTTTCAGCGCTCGATGTCGAACGGCGCTCAACGGCATCGAGAAGCAATGCTGCCGCATCTGACAGCGACCCTTACCTCCAGCGTCATGACCGCCAAGGAGCGCGACGCTATTCAGCGGCGGTCGATCTCCGCCGCGCCAGCCCCCAGCCGGCCGACCCGCCGCCTCACCATGCCGAACTGGACGATCGGCCTCTCGCTCAACTGACACCCTTGGACAGGCCCCTAACCCCGCCTCCGCCAGACCCGGGACGTTT
>DASQMT010000323.1:0-5477 GCA_035645355.1 Solirubrobacteraceae bacterium
CCGCGGGCGCGCTGCTCGCCGGCGCCGCGCTCTGCACGCTCGCGGTCCGCGAGTTCCCGCTGATGCGCAGCGCGTACGGCGCGGCGGCGCTGCTGAGCGTGCTGCCGTGGCTCGACCCATGGCTGCTCGTGCCCGCGGCGCCCGTCGCGATCCTGCTCGCCCGCTGGACGGCGCGCGGTGGCCGCCGGCTCGTGGCCTACGGCACGGCCGAGCTCCAGCTCGCCTCGCTGGTCTTCTACGTGGCGCTCAACGAGCGCCTCTACGGCGGCTTCACGCCGCTGGCCGTTGCCGAGGCGCCGGTCACGGGCGCGAGCTCAGTTGGCGACTACGCCGCGCGGCTTCCGCGCCTCGCGGAGCTGTTCATCGACCGCGACGTCGGGTTGCTGCGCTGGGCGCCGCTGCTCGCGCTGGCGTTTCTGGGCGCGTGGCTGCTCTGGCGCTCCCGCCGCGAGCGGCTGGCACGGATCGTGGCCGAGCAGCGCGACGCCGAGCATGCGGCGTTCCTCGCGCTGGCCGTGTGCGGAGCGCAGGTCCTGGTCGCGGCCTTCGCGTCGCGCTCGCTCGGCGGACCGTGGTTCCCCGGGACGCAGCTCGTGGCGGCGCTGCCGTGCGCCGTGCCGCCGATCGCCTGGGGGCTGCGCCGTGCTCCGCTGGCCGGCTGGGCGCTGGGCGCGCTGACGTTGGCCGCGAGCCTGTGGCTGGCGCTGACCGCGAACTGGGCACCGCCCGAGTCAGATGCGCCGTGGGGACCGCTGGTGGCGGCGTGGCCGGTCGGGGCTCTGGTGGCGCTGGTGATGGTGACCGTGGCCACGTGGTGGCGCGGGCGCCGGGAACTGCGCCATTGATGGGTTGCGGTTCGAAGCGCCGTGGCGGTCGGCTCGGGCGCGACGCGGCGCACCCGGGCGACTTGACCCCCATATGTGACGGTCAAGGCGCCCCGGAGTACCGCCACGGCACTCCGAACCGCACCCTTAATGCCGCAGTTGACGTTCGCCCCCGCCCCGCGACCCGTCGACCGCCCCCCGCGCCAGCACGGCGCTCGCGGCGCTGGCGGGATCGAGGCGCCGGGCGACGACCTCGTCGAGCAGCCGCTGCACCTCCGGGTCCTCGTGCAGCGAGGCCTCGAGCGCGCGGCGCAGCCGCACGGTCGCCAGCCCGAGCACCTCGTTCATCAAGTTGCGGCGGCGGCGCTCCGACAGCAGCCCCTCGGACTCGACGAATGCTCGGTGCTCGATCAGCTTCGCCGCCAGCTCCGGCACGCCCCGGCCCTGCACCGCCTCCGTCTTGATGATCGGGACGGCCCAGCCGCCCTCGGCCGGCGCGAGTGAGAGCACGCCGCGGATCTCGCGCACCATCGTGTCTGTCAGCGGGTGGTCGGCCTTGTTGACGACGATGACGTCCGGGATCTCCATGATGCCCGCCTTGAGCGCCTGGATCGAGTCGCCGGAGCCGGGGATCAGGACGAGCACGACCGAGTCGGCGTGGTCGATCACGTCGACCTCGGCCTGGCCGACGCCGACGGTCTCGAGGAAGACGTCCTGCCTGCCCGCCGCGTCCATCAGCAGCGCCGACTGCAGCGCCGCCTCGGCGAGCCCGCCGAGCGCGCCGCGCGTCGCCATCGAGCGGATGAAGACGCCCGGGTCGAGGAAGTGCTCGCTGAGGCGGATGCGGTCGCCGAGCAGCGCGCCGCCGCGGAACGGCGAGCTGGGATCGATCGACAGCACGCCAACGGTGCGCC
Source organism: Solirubrobacteraceae bacterium (assembly GCA_035645355.1). Lineage (GTDB taxonomy): Bacteria > Actinomycetota > Thermoleophilia > Solirubrobacterales > Solirubrobacteraceae > DASQMT01. The sequence goes on from DASQMT010000323.1 coordinate 1,739, forward strand.
CCAGCGCGCGCTGGTGCTTGACGAGCGCGCCGATCAGCGTCGACTTGCCGGCGCCCGGCGGGCCGGTGAAGCCGACCACGACAGCGCCGCCCGTGTGCGGGTACACGGCGCGCACCAGCGCTCCGCCCTCGGGATCCTCGTCCTCGACGAGCGAGATCCCGCGCGCGAGCGCGCGCTTGTCGCCGGCGAGCAGTCGCTCGGCGAGTGTCGGCTTGTCGTCCGCCATCGGGCGCTGATCATGGCAACTAGGATCGTGCCGGAGCCATGGTCGCGCTGACAGAGCCACCCGAGGCCGCGATCGTGCGCGGCGCGCCGACGCCTCCGCACGGCGGGCCGCTGGCGCTCTGGCGCTTCGCGCGCCGCAATCGGATGCTGAGCTGGAAGTACGCGCGCCTGGCGTTGCGCTGGGGCTGGCTCAAGCTGCGCTGGCGCGGGCGGCTGGAGACCGACGGGCTGTGCTTCATCGGCCCGGGGGTGAAGCTCCAGATCGGGCGCGACGCGAAGCTGCGGCTCGGCCGCTGGTGCTGGATCGGCCACGGGACGAAGGTCCGCGTGCACGAGGGCGAGGCGTCGCTCGGAGCCAAGTCGGTGCTCGGGCAGGAGTGCACGATCTCCGCCTTCCAGCACGTATCGATCGGGCGCGAGTGCGTCGTCGCCGACCGCGCGATGCTCATCGACTTCGACCACGGCGTGACCGAGGTCGAGCGGCCGATCCGCCTCCAGGGGATCTACAAGCGCGACGTACGTGTCGGGCACAACTGCTGGATCGGCTACGGCGCCTGCATCCTGCGCGGCGTCACGATCGGCGACAACTGCGTCGTCGGTGCGAACACGGTCGTGACGAAGGACGTCGCGCCGAACGCGGTCGTCGCCGGCGCCCCCGCGCGCGTGCTGCGCATGCGCGAGGCGCCGGCGAGCCTACGCTGGCGCTAGGCGCAGTTGGGCCACGGCGACGTGCCGCGGGCCGCGAGCAGCTTTGCGGCCATGCGGTCCTGCACCGACTCGGGCGCCTTGGCCGGGTCGCCCGTGCCTCCGATCGCGCGCCAGGTGGCGCGGGAGAACTGGTACTTGCCGCGATAGCGGCCGTCCGCCGAGACGGCGCGCGGGTTGCCGCCCGACTCGCAGGCGCTGATCCGCTGCAGCAGCGATCCCGTCACGCGCGCCGTCCCGGACGCAAGCCCGAGCGCCCGGCGCGTCTGCGGCCCCGCGATGCCGTCGACCACCAGCCCGTGTGCGCGCTGGAACGCGCGCACCGCACGACGGGTCTGGCGCCCGTAGATGCCATCGGCGGGGATCCTGAGCGCGCGTTGCAACGCGACCACGGCGGCGCCGCGCTGGGACGTGATCGCCTGCGTCCCGCCGCTCCCGGACGCCGACGAGGCCGTCTCGACCAGCGTGACGCCGGTCAGCGCCAGCGAGGCGCCTAGCACGGCGACGGCGCGCCGCCGGAGCGACGAGCGGGAATGCGGACGATCGGTTGTTCTCGGCACGTATGAACCTCACTGGTCATCACGCCTACGGGGTTAGCTGTCGGGCTCGCGCTGTTGACCTGCGCTACGCCGCACTCAGGCGGCGATTCGCCCCAGGAGCCTTGGCTCCGTTGGGTCCCCCGCTCCTCTCCGCGACGTGCGGCGAGGACTCGGCTGGTTCGCTACAACGAGCGCGAGAGCATAGCCACTTACGGGCGCAGCACCGCCAGCAGGTCGAGCGCCCGCTCCAGGGCGCCGTGGCGCAGGCGGAAATCGCGCTCGGAGATCGCCGCCGTGAAGCGCTCGTAGAAGCGCTCGGTGAGGCGCAGCCGCCGGTGCACCGCATCCCAGCCGGCATGCTCGATCGCGAGCTGGTGCAGCCGCAGCTTGCGGGCGTGGAACAGTCCCAGCAGCTCGACCCGCGAGAAGCGTCGCTCGCATAGCGCGCGGAACTCCTCCGGCCGGTACTCGCGCACGTGCCAGGGATTGCCCGAGCGCTGCTCGCCGGCCGGCGCCAGCGTCAGCACGTTCGGCGTGGAGACGTAGACGACGCCGCGCGGGCCGACGAGCTCACGGAGCCGTGCGAGCACCGCGTCGGGATCCCGCACGTGCTCGATCGTCTGCAGCAGCACGACGCAGTCGACGTCGCCGGCCCAGGTCTCGATCATGTCGCGCTGGAAGGTGACGTTGCCGCCGGTGTACCGCTGCCGCGCGTGGTCGAACGCCTCCGGGTTGGCGTCGACGCCGACCACCGACGCGGCCGTGCGCCCGAGCACCGCGCTGCCGTAGCCCTCACCGCAGGCGAGGTCGACGACGCGGCGGCCGTGCACGCGCTCGGCGATCCAGCCGTATACGGCCAGATGGCGCCGGTACCAGTAGTTCTCCTCGGGCACGTCGGGCAGCGTGCGCTCACCCGTGAGGTGCAACGGCGGGACGCCGGGCGGCTGGTCGCGCTGGACGTATAGCTCGGGCGGCGCCATCGCCGGAGACGCTAGCGCCGGTCAGGTCACGATCGCCCGGTAGCGCTCTATGGCGCGCTCGCGCTCACGCGCGTGGTCGACGATCGGCGCGGGGTAGTCCGTGCCGATCATGCAACCGGCGGCCGCCTGCTCGGCGGCGGTCATCGTCCACGGCTCCGCGAGCTTGGCGAGCGGGACCGCGGCGAGCTCCGGGCACCAGCGGCGCACGTAGGTGCCGTCCGGGTCGTGGCGGCGCTGCTGGGCGCCGGGGTTGTACATGCGCCGGAAGTAGGGCGCGGGGTCGACGCCCACCGACGCGATCCACTGCCAGTTGCCGTTGTTCTGCGCCTCGTCGCCGCAGAAGAGGTGGCGCATGAAGTGCGCCTCGCCGCTGCGCCAGTCCAGGTGCAGGTCCTTGGTCAGGAACGAGCCGGCGATCAGCCGCGCGCGGTTGTGCATCCAGCCCCGGTGCGCGAGCTCGCGCATGCCGGCGTCGACGGCCGGAAAGCCCGTGCTCCCCTCCCGCCAGGCCTCGAGGGCCGTCGGGTCGTCGACAAGCTCGAGCGCCTCGAACCGGGATTGGTGGGGATGGCGAGCGTTCTCGGGGTTGTTCAGCAGCACGTGCGCGTAGAAGTCGCGCCAGGCGAGCTGGCGCACGAAGGCGGTCGCGCCCGGGCCGCCCTTCGCGCGTGCGCGCTCCTCGACCTCGCGCGCCGAGATGCAGCCGAAGTGCAGGTAGGGCGACAGCTCCGAGGTGCCGCCCTCGAGCAGGTTGCGGCGCTCGCGGTAGTGCTCGATCCCGTCCGCGAGCCAGCACCGCAGCCGCTCGCGGGCGGCGGCCTCCCCGGGCGTGAACGGCTCGCCGGCCTCCCGCGCCGGGCCCTCCGGGATCGTGCCCGGCTCGAGACCGGTCGGCACGCTCAGCGCGCGCGGCGCGCCGTGCACAAGGCGCCGCGGGAGCTTCTCCCAGCGACGCCAGAACGGGCTGAAGACGCTGAACGGTCGGCCGTCGGACGTCCGCGGCGAGCCGACGTCGGCGACGAAGTTGCCCGGCTGGCGACGCACCGTCACCGCCGACTCCACCCGCCGGTCGCGCGCCATCGCGAACGGCGACACGTCGGAGGCGAAGTAGACGGCCTCGGCGCCGGTCTCGCGCGCCAGCGCCGGCAGCACCGCCTCCGGCCTGCCGGCGCGGACGAACAGCTCGCCGCCGCGCTCACGCAGGGAGGCGCGCAGCTCGTGCAGCGACGCGAGCAGGAACCATGCGCGGTTCGGGGACGGGAACCGGCCCGCGTCCAGCAGCCGCGGGTC